>JAPLNJ010000698.1 GCA_026692885.1 Planctomycetota bacterium
CTATGGGGTGGATCGCCTCGTGTAGCTGCGAACGTGAGCCTCCACGGGGCAAGCCTGTGGCATCCAATTTACAGAACCATAGAATCTCATCCTTGACACGCCAGCCCCAAGAAACCGTTTGGTGCGAGCGAGTACCAGTCGGAGTTCGCGATGCACGCTGGGTGGTCCAGGATGTGCCGTTCGACCGCGTCAGCGAACATCGCCGTGCGATCCAGAAGTTCGTGACAGCCAAAAGACCCTGGCGCGTTCTCCCGGACCCACCCGGCACCGTGCTCGGCATCTAACTCGGCTGCCTTGTTCTCACGTTCTCGGTCGGCTGTAGCCAGTTCAGCGGTCGGCACACTCATGATTCATGTCTTCAACCTACTTTTCTTGCGATCTTCGCACGGATGGCAGAGCCAAAGCACAGATGCTTCTCTTCTTCAGTCTTCATCCGCGCTCTGGCTCTGCCATCCGTGCGGGGAACAGAACCTGAAAGACACAAACAACGAGTCCGCACGGCGATGTCAAGCGGCCAGGCGTGGGGAGGCGGCAACAGCCGACCCAGGGGAAACGGAAACGCTCGCGATGCCAGTACGCCCTGCGTTCCTCACGGGAGTGCCACTTCGACCCGATCGCGGGCATCCTCACTTCCCTGCCGCGTCCGCGCTGGGCGGGCCGGAAGGGGCTGGCCAGTCTGCGCTCGAGTGAGATTCCGTCAGGTCGACCTCGATGTATTCCGCAGGGTCATGCTTGCTGGACGAGGCGTCGGCGGGCACCGGGTTGGCGTCAAAGTCCGCGACGGATGCCAGGCGACGGTCCGCGACATGATTCGCGGCCACGCACCAGATGGCGGTGGGACCGCTGGGCAGCGAAATCGTGCCGGCGGCACCGTACAACAAAGCCAACTCGAAACTCTTGGCCGTCGGCGTCTGCGATTCGGTCGTCTTCCCATACATCAGGAACACGCGGTTGCGCTGGCCACGGGCCACCCATTCCAGTCCGACCAGTGTCCGGTCGGCGTCTTCGCCGCGGCGCACTTCCTCCGCACCGAGAAACAACCGGCCGACGACCTGTTCCGAAGAACCCGGCAAGCCCTCACGCCGGCTGCCCAAGGACCCCCGGTTTTCCCGACGGGAGACCATGAACAGCAGTTCGCTATGGCTTCGCGTCGGGCGCGGATCAGCGCCGCCGGTCGCGGGCCAGGCGGCAGCCTGCGCGGCCAGCGACGACAACCGCGTTCCGCATACGGCCACGCACGCCAGTTGCGACATCAGCACTTCTGGAAAGACGCTCCTGAGCACGGAGCAATCCAATAGAGCCCGCCAGTCGAGCGCGCTGCGGATGGCCGGCGTCGAAGATGGCGTCTGAAAGGCGGCCGTGACACGTCCCTCGGCCACCCAGCAAGCAACTGCCGCTTCGGCGCTGACCGCCTGGGTCTTGTCAATAATGCACGAGAATTTCGTTTGGACTCTCATCTTGCCGCAACCTAGAGGCTGTACTCCAACTGAATCGTCCGTCAGCCTGCTTCGCGAAATCCGACCCATACAAGGCTGCGTGTGCATATCCTAGCATCCCAGGTTCTATCGGCCCAGTCGCCCTACTTTGTTCATCGCAGTCCGCTGACGTACAATCCAAGACGCCCAATCCGAATAACGCAGGTAGGGTGGGCCAAGGTCGCGCGTCATCTCGGTGGGCCATCGCCAGCCGCTCCCGCCGTAATTCACCGTGCGACGACATAACCACGTTTGGCAAAGCGATCGCGGCCCACCACGAACGCGGCTGACTCGACCCACCCTACCCAACCGATGAGAGACAAGGAGATGCCCGTGAGCTACGAATTTCTGAGGTTTCGCCTGATGCAACTGCAGCAGCTGCTCTTGGTCATCTACCTGACGGGCGCGGTAATCAGCGCGGAGACCGTTGCTGCCGAGCCACTTCCAGAGTCGGCACCTGGAGCAGTCACACCCGAGTGGCTCAACCCACGGGCCAAGTTCCACATCCCGATCGGCATTCCTAACACGGTCGACACGCTCAAGACCTTTATCGAGGCCGAGGGCTGCTTCTCGCCTGGCTTTGCCACCTTCGGCGTGTACTGCTGGGTGCGTGACTCCCTCGGCCTGCTGCACGCTCCGACGCAGTCCGAAAGCCGTTGCACCCACGGCTTGGCCGCAGGCGGCCTGCTCATTCCCTGGTCGTCCTGGCAAGCCGGGCTGGTGACGGTGCGCAGCGAGGTGTGCCAAGTCGAAAAGTCGTCTCCGGCGGGCGCGGTCCAGGTCGTCGCCCTGCGCGTCGAACTCAGCAACCCGACTGCCGAGGCACGCCGCATTTCGCTGTTCCTGGCGATACGTCCGCTGGGACCAGCCGGCTGGCCGATCAAAACCATCTCCGTCGACGGCCGCGACACCCTGCTGGTGGACGGTCACACCGCGCTGGTCGCCGACCGCCCGTCGCAGGCCATGGGTGTGGCCGATAGCGACACTGCCGGTGCCGCTGCGGTGGCCGGGAGGGTCCCCGACGGAGTTGCCGCCAGCTCCCCGGACGGTAATTGTTCGGGTGCCCTGCAATTCGACATCGACTTGCCGGCCCACGGTCGCACCACCGTGGGTGCGTTTTGTCCGGTGTTGGCCGGTCGGCGAGCAGTCGGCCACCGCTGGGATCCCAGCGGCCACGACAACTTCCGGGAGCTGGCGGTTTTCAACCCGACCGAGGGCGGCTCCCTGCAACCCGATCCGGGCGCGGCGTGGTGCCGGAGCCTGCGGACGCAGGAACTGTTCGACGAAGCCACCGCCTACTGGCGCGGCTTGACCGGTCGGATACGACTGAGCCTGCCCGACCGGCGTTGGTCCGAGGCCTTTGCCGCCATCGCCGGTCACATCGCCATGAACCTGAACGAAGACGCGCCCGACGTGGCGGTGATCAACTACACCACTTTCAATCGCGACGGCATGTACAACACCGAGGTGCTGCAGCAGTCGGGCCTGTTCGACTGGGCCGCCCAAGCCATCGACTACCTGTACGCGCATCCCTTCAACGGCCGCCCCTATCCCGAAGCCGACAACCCCGGTCAGATCCTCTGGGTCACCGCCCAGCACTGGCGGTACACGCGTGACAAGGCTTGGTTGAAACGCATCCTACCCAACGTGCGGAAGCTCGCCGCACTGGTGCGGTACTGCCGGACGACTCCCACGCCGCACTGGGTGGACATGCAGGGTCTTGGGTTCGGCGATGTGCTGCCCGTCCAACGGCGTAAGGAACTCCTGCCTGGCCGCTGCGACGGCTCCAATTTCAACTATACCGAGGCGTATGACATCGCTGGCCTACGCGCCGCAGCGGTCCTGTGCGCCGCGGCGGACGAACCGCAGGAGGCGACCACGTGGTCGGCGTTCGCCGAGCAGTTGCTGAGCGACTATGACCAGAAATTCGGCTCCAAGCTAGGCCACGGCTACGGCAGTTACTGCGTGCTGTGGCCCTGCCGCCTCTACCCGCTTGACCAGGGGCCGGCACACGACCAATTTTGCTCCGTCGGTGCCCAGAAATATGGCGGTTGGCCTTACTTCCCGCCGGCCACCGCCCACCAAGGGCTACTGGCGGGCAACCGCGAGGCGGGCCACGGGACGCTCGCCGCACACCTGGACCATCCGCAGATGCAGGGCTGGTACGCCTTCGACGAGGGGCCCTTCAGCGGCGTCGGGGGCTGGGAGGCACCGCTACGCACCCGCTGGAAAAAGACGGCCGCCATGCCGCACGGTTGGGCAATCGCCGAGGTGACGCTGCTGCTGCGCGACAGCCTCGCGCTGGAGGATGGTGATCGGCTCGTGCTCTTGGCCGGCGTGCCCGACGCCTGGTTGACGCACCAGGACGGTCTGACCGTGGAGCGGCTGCCTACGCACTTCGGTGAACTGAGCTTCACGTACCGTGTGGCCGGTGACCATGGCACACTCCAACTCACGGGCACCGCACAGCCTCCCGGCGGATTTGTGCTGCGTTTGCCCGAGTCCGGGAAGCCGGCTATCCTCGCCGATGGAAAAGATATTCCGCTGACGTCCCGTGGAGACGCGTCGCTGCCCGCGAAAACCCAACAGGTGACCATCGATTTCCGGCAGCGGTAAGGAGCTGGTCAACGAAGCCGTCCTCGCGCAGGAGACGGCGGGGAAGTTCACCCAGGAGACGTGGGCGGCGGCGGCTACGCTGAGGTTGTTCCTGCAAGCGGAGTTGCAGCTTCCACAGACTGAACGCGCCGGGGAGGGCCTCAAGCGAGCGGCTGATAAGTACCCCGTCATAAGTTTCCATGTAGGACGGTTTGCCAAACCGTCCAGGACGGAATGGCATTCCGTCCTACAAGGACTTGGAAACTTATGCATCGGTACTTACCAGTCCACGAAAACCCACGCCCGACGGGACAGTATGAGCGAGGGGCGGATGAGACGCGGCGCCGGCTCGCGAGCTTCAGCTCCTCGCCCGCCAGGCGGCGTTAATGACGGGGGCGATGTCCGCGAGGGCGTCGTCCAGTTCGAGGAATCCTGCGTCCCCAGCGAACAACGCGTCGGCATTCGCGTCGGCCTGCGCGGCACGCTCACCCCGGCGGGCGAGGAAAACTCTCGTCGCGTCGGCGCTCGGCTTCCCAGTTGTCAATCTGTTGTGCATCGGCAGCCGACCCGCCTCCGCTACCAAACGTACGGAGTCGAAACGGAGACGCGAGTCAATCGCCGTCGCGTTCGCCCCGCTAGGCCCCACGAACCAGGGCCGCGAGGTCGTGAGGAACGCGGCCTCGCCCTCGGCGCCGGCAATCTCCCCACTCGGCGGCAGGTCGTTCCCGCTCACCAATGTCCGGCCGCCTTCGCCCTCCGGCGGAGCATTGGACACCGCTCGAATCCCGTTCGCGTTGATGTCGTTGATGGTCAGCAGCACATCCATGGGTGTGATCTGGTCATCGCCGCTGGGATCGAGGAACGGCGGCGCCGGCGGCTGGGCAGGGTCTCGCAAGGACCGGATGCCGAGCCGATCGATGTCGCTGATCAGCACCAAGACATCCGCCGGGGTAATCTGCCCGTCGTCGTCGACGTCCGCCCAGTGCCGCGGGTTGCGCCACGCGAACGGATCATTCGGCAGGATGATGTACTGCGTGTAGTTCAAGTTCAGCGTGTTGCTGGTGTACTGAGCGCCCAGCCCGACCTGTTCGAGCATCTCCTGCTCCGTAATCGACAGTGTTCCCACGTCCTGCCGGTAGCCCAAGCGGATCGCCTCGACGACCAGGTTCGCGATCACTGCCTGGCCGACCGTGTGGGGATGGATCCCGTCGTCGACGAACAGGTTCAGCGGGTCGGTGCCTGCGGCGTTTGTGAAGGCGACGCCGCCGATCGTCACGGTGGCGACCGGTGCCTGGTTGGTCCCCAGAAAGTCCTTGGTCGCTTGGAAACTGTCGATCAGCGGCACATGATACTGTTGAGCCAAGCCGAGCAGTTCGCCGTTGACCCGACGGATCACGTCCGTCACCAGTTCCCGCTTGGCCGGATCGGGCAAGAACATCCGCGTCAGCGGAGCGATGCCGTAGTCGATCACATTCGACAACACGATCTTGCCGCCCGTGGCCGTCAGCGTCTGCAACGCCGTCTCGATATTCCCCACGACATGGCCGACATAGGCGTCGATCTGCGCCGCGTTCCAAGTCCCGTTGTAGATCCCCAGATATGCTTGCGTCCACGCCCCGGAATCATTCTGTCCGATGGCCAACACGCCATAGTCGATCAGTCCTGCCGTGATCTGCTGCGCCAGCCCGGTATGTTGTCCATCGGCCAGCAGCGTATCGCTGGTCGCCCCCGCCTGAGCCCAGTTGTACTCGAACCCCGCATCCCGCGGCGCACCCCATGTGCCCTGCGCCCCGACGCTCACATCCTGAGCGAGCAATTCCACCCAGTTCTTCGCATAAGTGTAGGACGCCTCCGCATACTCATCGCTCAGGCTATCCCCGGCCACGCCGAGCCGGAACAGCGGCGGGACCACTTGTGTCTGGGCATCCGCCGCGACCGGAGCCGCCTCCCGATGCCCCACGTTATCCGTCGCCACCGTGTAGAAGCTGTAGCTGTGCTCCGCCCGCCCCAACGCGAACACAGCCGAAGTCGCGGTCGTATTCGGCAGCCAGAGTTGATATTGGTCATCGACAAGTCCATCGACATCATCTTCGCGGTAGTACACATCGTACCCGGCGATCCCCGAGCCGCCCGCATCATCACTGCCGGACCACGAGACGGTGAATGACGTGCTCGTCGTCTGTGGCGGCACCCCTCCCGCTTGGCTCGTCGGCAACCCGGCGTCGATCGTGTTCAGGCAATCCTTGGTCACGTCGGTCCCCTTGGCGGGATCGTGCGGATCGACTTGGTTGGTGGCGACGGCCGGTTGGCCGTCGAAGAAGATCAATGCGACGTTGCGAATCTTGGTGCCGGTAGGCAGTGCCGGTTTGGCGAAGGCGACGTAGGTGAGGTAGCCCTTGCCGCGGCCGGTCCCATCCTCGGGCGGCAGGAAGCCGATGAGCACGCCCGGCGGCAGGCCGGTCAGCGGGTCGAGCGTCTGGAAAAAGGCGTAGACCTGACCCGTGACCGCATTGAGCCCGGCCTCGATCTGCACCACGAAGTCCTGGCCATCGTAGTTCATCGGCACGCTGGCTGCGAAGTGCTGGCTGTGTGCCGGCACGGAGATAACCTGATCCCCGAAGCCGATTCCCGTCAGTTCGAACGTCTTCCGGTCGAGGTCGTCGTCGAGTTGGTCGGTGATGACGACCTGCTGGGCCGGCGCCGTCGCCGTCGGCTCGTTCTCGAATTCGACACGGTAGGACAGGACGCTGTCAGTGGTGAGGTAGCCCAAGTCGCCAAATCCCGCCGGGCCGGTCTTGGCGTTGGGGTCACCGCTTGTGGGGCCTCCACCGCCGCCCTTGGTCGTGATCGTTGTCGGCGGGGTAAACTTGGGCGGAGGTTTTCTGGACCAACCACAGAAACTTTCTGATTGTGCACTCTTTGCGGGTTGTCGGCCGATGTGACCCGTGTACACCCACGTACCTCCGATACCAGTCGCTTTGGATCCACCGAGTCCAAAACCTATCCCCACTTGCACCGTTGGTTGTGTGTGCTTGTCAAAGACACGCCCGAGCGGCTTGCCTATACTCACTGCTGGTCCAGCCAATCCTCCTAGAATTCCGATTGCTCCCTGTCCCTGAAAACTCCAACCCGGCGTTGGGTTGTCACGCGTTCCGGTGACTGCTCCGCCAAATCCCGGAGTCATAAAACCGCCTCCTACGTACCACCAACCCCCTCCAGTGCCCACTTGCACGCCGGCAGTAACACCCAATAACGCACCTCCTGAGACCCCGAAGTCGATATAGCATAAACCTGCCGGATCAATAGCGTTAACAGGATTGTTGGCAGAATACGAGTACGAATTCAAACCTCCGATGATTCCAAGTGGGTCTGGCTGAATGAATTTCCCTGTTGAAGGGCCGTTGAACCTTGCCCGCATGAAGTCTAAACCGCTGCTCTCATTCATCACCCCGAACTCGCCGACGAACTCGAACGGATTGGGCGAGGTTTCGAACTTGGCCAACGAGTTGCCGAACGGGTCGTAGGCGTATGAATTGAGTATCGCGCCGGACGAATTCGTCAGACGGCTCGTGCTTCCAATCGCATCGAAGGTGTAATAGGCCGGGGCGTCGTCCGGGACTTGACGCGTCAGTAAGCCGTATCCGTAGTCGTAGCGAGCGATCAAGCTACTGGCCGCATCGTATTCGCCCACCACGTTGCCCAGGCCCATCGGGTCGATCACATACCGGGTCGTGACGCCGTTCTCCGAGCTCGCCACGCGGTTGCCCAAGGCATCGTACGTGTACTGCCAATTGCCGCTGGGCTTGGCGACGGCAATCAGCCGGTTCTCGTCGTTGTACGTGTACACGGTGGTCCCCGAGGACGAGATCTCTTGCAGGAGGTTCCCGTCGGCGTCGAACACATACGTGGTGTCGCCGACGCGGGTGTATTGGTTCATGGCGTTCGTCGTGTAATCGACCGTCACGCCGTTGGATATTGTGCGGATGCGGTTGCCCAGTGCGTCGTAGACGTACGTGAGGTCCTGATTCGGTATCGAGCCGCCAGGCATCGCCACGAAGACCGCGTGGGTCAATTGGCCGATGTCGTCGTACCCGTAGGTCCAGGTGCCGTCGAGTGTGGCCATCGAGGTCCGCCGCCCGCGGCGATCGTAAACATAGTCGAATCGAGACAGGACGGAACCGTCGGCATGGAAGTTCACCAAGTGCGACAGCTGCCCCGCCACGTCATACCTGTACGTTGTGTAGACGCCGTTGCCCAGGTCCTTGCGGACCAGTCGACCGGCCGCATCGTAGGCATAGCGAACGATCTCCGTGCCGGTCTCGTCGGTGATGCTCTCCAGTCGTCCAGCGACGTCGTAGTGATGAGCCAGCCGATGGCCCAGTTGATCGAGGCTGCCGGCTCGTCGTCGCGCCCCGTCGTAGCTGAATTCAAGCCACTGACCGCCCGGATAGTCGATGCGTGTCAGATAGTCGTTGCCGTCATACGTGAAGGCGGTCGTGCCGGTCGGATGGGTGGTCGAAATCAGGTTGCCGCGAGAATCGTACACGTAGTCGGCACGAGAGTCGTCAGCGTAGATCTTGCTGATGACTTGGCCATCGGCGTTGTAGGCGAAGCGGATGGGATGCCCGCGGCGGTTCGTCCAACCGGTGGGGTCGCCCAGCGTATCGTACGCCCACGTCTCGCGGGTACCATCTGCGTAGGTGATCGACAGGAGATTGCCGTCGGCATCGTAGGCGTACCGGGTGAGGTTGCCGTTGGCATCGGTCACACCGCTCAGGTGGTCGAACGGGCCGGCGTAGGCGAAGTGCGTCGTGTTCCCCAGGGCATCGGTCGCAGAAACCAAGTTACCGGCATCGTATCGGTAGCCATAGGAACGGCCGGCAGGGTCGGTGATCTGGGTGAGGTTGCCTTGGTTGTCGAAGCTAAAATTCACAGTGCGGCCCAGGGCGTCCTGGGTCTTGACGATCCGTCCCCAGTTGTCGAAGGAGAAGCGGGTTAGGTGATTCAGGGCATCCGCGGCGCTGACCACGCCCACGGCATCGTAACTGAAGTTGAATCGTCCCGTATCACCGTCGCCATACGTCGACGCCAGCCGCCCCTGGGCATCGTATGTGAAGTAGCCATGCGTGCCTCCGGGAAAAGCGATCTGCGTCAGCGCATGTTCCCTGGTAATACCCTGTCCGATGCTGTAGGAGTAGCTGATGATCTTCCCGTCGTAGTCCCGCACGGACAGCAGGTGCTCGTTAGCGGCGTCGTAAGTGAAGATGGTCTGGCGGCCGTCCGGGTCCGTCAACGACACGATCCGGCCGGCCGGATTATAGGCGATCGCCAGCGAGGGGCCGGACGAGTGTGTCAGGCTGGTGAGCAGGCCGCCGGTATAGCCGCACGTGATGCGATTGCCGTTGGTGTCCTGCGTGTAATCGAGTCGGCCGTCGGCACGGAAGGCCAGCAGGGTACCGTCGGACTCGGTGAGGTGGAAGGCACCGCCGCTGACAGCCGTCAGCGTGCCGTAGTCGCCCGGTTGACCCTGGTAGAGACGACCGGGCCGGCTGTCGGGCTGGAAGATGCGCGGTGTGCCGGTCATGTCGGTGATCGTCACCGTGCCGTCACCCCCCACGCCCAGGGAATACTGCCAATTCTCCGTCCAGCCGCGTCCCAGCGGCCCCAGTTCAAAGCGTCTCGAGATCGGCTGAGCAAACGCTCGACCGAAGACGATCGGTAGACCAGGTGCCGAAACCGCCGCGTCGACCGCCTGCGCAAGATAACGTACGGGGCTGAGCCCATCGGCTTGACGGAACGCTAAGGCCAACGGCACGCTGAGGTCGGATGTGCCCCCGCCGGGCGAAGGCGCGGGGAGCGATAGCGCGTCGGCCACGGCCAACCACATCGGGGAACCGGCGCTATCCAGGCGTCTGAGGTACGACGTATTGGCATCCAGCATGGCCAGATAGGTGCCCCACGTCGGGCCGGCCGCAGCCGTGAAATTGGCCCAGACGGCATCCCACGCATCGCTGCGGATGTAATCGGGCCGCAGACCATCCTTGAGCGACGCCCAGTCCACGGGCGTGTTGTTGCTGGCGTCCAGCACTCCCACGCGGAACTCGATCCGATCGTCACTGAAGTCCCACGGCGTTTGCAGCCCGGCGTAGTACACGGGGATGCGGATACTTTCGCCCGGTTGGAGCAATCCCGGCGTGGCGCCGTCCGCCAGGAATTGCACCGAGTTGCTGAAGCCTTCAGGCATGGCGGAGGTCCAAAACCCCTGGCTCAGCCGCGACTGGTCTAGAGTCAGGATCGGACGGTCGCTGTTGTCCGGGTCATCGGAACCCAGGACCAACAGCGGGGCGGGCATGGCCACCTGTCCGTCGTTGGTGTATTCCACGTAGAGCGTGCCCGTGGCATGGCGTCCGAGCGCACTCGGCACGACCAGATTGGTCGTCAAGTGGGACGTGCCTCCCGCCACGATCTGAAACGCGCCGGTAAGCTCCGAGGAAGTGCCGTCGGACCGCGCGACGCGGACGGAATACAGGCCAGGGGGCACCGTCCCGGCCGTGAACGTGGCGGTCATTCCCGTGAACGAATCGAGATCGATGTGGTTGGCCTGGTAAGCCGAGTTATCGGCCGCCACCAGCGAGACCGTCGTAGTGCTGTCAAAACCCGTGCCAGCCACCGTAAGGATTGCGTCCGCACCGTCGCCGAGATGGTCGGGCGTGACAGTTTCCACGAATACGTCCGCCGTCGTGGCCAGCAGCGTGTAGGCGCTAGGCGTGGGAACATGGTCGCCGTAGACAAGCACGTACCATGTGCCCGAGGCTGCCATCGGGACCAACACCCGTTGGTCCGGTGCAGCCATCGCGGAAAAGCGATAGTCATAATCCCCGCGTGTCGGCGGCGCACCGAACTTGAGATAGAGTTCGTTATGATTCGTCGCCGCGGCATCATCCAAGACTACTCGTAGCGGCATGCTGTTCGGGACGCTGACGCGAAACAATTGGGCCTGGCCGCTGCCGACAAATGTCCCCTGGTAGGTGGTTCCCAGCGTCAGATCGGTTTGCAGCGTTTCCACCAGACGGCAGGCATACGCTAAGTCATAGCCGCCACCGGTGCCGTGAGCCGTCAGCACGTAGGCACCCGAGCTGGGAAGGTTGATCAGCGGGGAACTGCCCGACAGATCGCTGAACCCGCTCCAGCCGTTGGGTCCTGCCAGATCAAAGACGATCCCCGCCCCCGAAGTATTGAGCAGGTCAAAACGGATCTGTTGTCCAGCCAGTGCCGAAAATGTCCAGTGATCGACGCTGTACGGCGTCTCGATCCGGCCGGTGACCGGCTGGTTGAACGTGATGGGCGCCACGTGGGGTGTGACCTCCCAGACGGTAGCCAGATAGTTCCCGGTGCTTGCCGATTGTGCCGCCGATGCGCGGATCTGAAGGCGATACGTCCCATCGGCTGGCAGAACGACGTCGTCAAGCGTCACGATTTGGCCGTCCCCGTTACCCTCGGCCGTCGCCAAGACCTGATCCGCCGCATCCAGCAATTGGAGTTGGGCAAAACCCAGATAGGGCGGCAAGGGTGCCGGGGAGCCGCCGCCTCCCGGATTCACCACGACCGTCACCGAGCGGCCGGCGCGGCCGAAAAAGGTCCATTCGTCCAACTCTCCCGCCACCCCGATCGTGCCCGGCGTGGCCGAGCCCAAAGTAATCGGGCCGCTATCCGGTATTTGGGTGAAGGTATCGCCGACAATCGTGCCGCTGACTTGCGCGACACGGCTATAGAGATGCAGACCGTTGAGGTCCAGCGTGGTGCCCGTCGGCACCACCAACGAATCGACATAGACAGCCTCCGCACCGGCTCCAGCCGCATTGTCGGACTGATCGACCAACTGCACGCGGGTATTGTTGCTGAGGGCAAGG
This sequence comes from Planctomycetota bacterium, assembly GCA_026692885.1. Next base: position 11,981 of record JAPLNJ010000698.1, read on the forward strand.
CTGTTGTAGACGAAGTTGCGAGTGAAGCCGGCCGAAGCGCCCCCGAGGTCCTGACTCATGGCCTCCAGGAGTTGTGGCGAGCTTGCCGTGCCGGAGCCATTGAACTGCATTGTGCCCTGAGGCGCGAAGTGATCTGCATTAGTCGTCGTGCCCAAGAGCGATCCAGCAATCGCACCGCTGGCCGATGCGTCGGTGAAAAACGCCCCTAAACCGTCAATTCTCAGAGTACCGCCGACGTTGATTGTTCCGCCCGATATGATAGCAAGTGTGCCTTGATTAGTAACGTCGTGGGCGTTCATCCTATTGACGCTGACGCTCCCCTGGTTGGTGAACGTGCTGGGGTCGATGGTGATCGTGCCACCCGCCAACTGCCCAGCGTTGATCGCCTGCACGGCCACGCCCCCGGAGAGCACTTCGATCCCGTTGACCAAGGGGTTGTTTGCCGCCCCCGAATTGAAATTCACCGTGATCTGCCCACTGCCGTCGGCCGTGGCCGTAAACTCGCTCACCGCCGCCTTGTCCTTCCCTCCCGCCGCCGCCACGATGTCGAAGTTCGTCAACACCTGCGTGCCGTTGATGCCCACGTGGAACTGCCGCTCTCCGGCGCTGCTGCAAGATGGCTCGGCGAAATGCAGACGCACCGTGTAGTTCGCCCCCGCTGTCAGGCTCCCCAACGTGTAGCTGAAACCGGGATACGACCGCCACGTCTGATAAACCGCCTGCGGTGCCGGGTCGCTTACCCCCGAGGTGTCGATCACGTCCGCCGTGCTGCCGGTCCAACCGTAACTCGGACTGAAGCCCATGTCGTAAGCAAAGTTGCCAACCAACCCACCGCTGTCGTCGGCCTGGATCGTCCCCTGGTTGATGATCGTGAACGGGTCGTTCGAGTAGAAGTCACGTCGCAGCACGCCGCGGCTGCCACGGACCGTGATCCCCGGGGCGATCGTCAGGGTGGCATCGCTCCCAGAGCCGAAGGCTTCCAGGAAGTTCCTGTCCCCGAATTCCCCGACGTCCCCCTTGCCGAAGATAACTGTGCCGTTGCCCGAGAGCGTCTGCGTGCCGCAAAAGTACAACCCGCCGAACGTTGACCCCACCGCGTTGCCCAACCGCGCCGTGGCGTTCAGCGTCAGGCCGTTGACCACATACACATAGGTCTCGCTGTTGGTCGCCAAGTCCAAATCGCTGTTGACCGTCACCCCGTCGAGCGTCCCACTATTATAAGTGAAGACCAGCCCGGCCCCGTCGCTGGCCACATAGGTGCCTCCTTTCACGGTCCCTCCCTCGACGTTCCAACTGCCGGTGGTCGCGTCCAACGCCAGCGTCGTCCCCGTGTTGTCCAACGTCCCCGTCAGATTCACTGTGCTGCGGCTGCGCTGGAACGTGCCCAGGTCTACGAACTTGAACAGGCCGCCCAGGTTCACCGTCGAGTCCGTCGCCGTGATGGTCCCCAGGTTGCTCCAGGCGTTTGAACTGTATCCACCCAGATTGAGCGTCGCACCCGTCGCTGTGATGATGCCGGCTGCCGCGTTCGTCCAGACCCCCTCAAGCGACAGCGTTCCGCCGTTTTCGGCCCGAAGCGCTCCGTCGTTGCGAAACGTGTTCGGTGCGATCGTGATCGTGCCGCCCAACAACCCGCTGTCGATGCTCTGCACCCGGCTGCCCTCCGCCAGCACCTCGATGCCGTTAACTAAAGCGCCGAAACCAGTCACCGGGGTGAGGTTGACTAGCACCTGTCCCTCGCTGTCCGCTGTGACGTCGAACTCCTTCACCACCGCCTTGTACGCTGCCCCGGCTTCGGCAACGATGTCGAAGTCACTGAGCACCAGCGTGCCATTGAGATTCACATGGAACCGCCGCTCCCCGGGACTTGTATAAAGCGGCTCCGCAAAATGCAGACGCACCGTGTAGTCCGCCCCCGGCGTCAATTCCGACAACGTGTAGCTCAAATCGTCGTAGCTGTTCCACGAGTAGCGATACGTCTGGTAGACCTCCGCGGGCGCAGCATTTGTTACCCCCGCGGTGTCGATTCTCGTTGACGTGGTGCCGGTGTCACTGAAGCTGAAGCCCCGATCGCCCGCAAACCCTGTGTCGCCACCGCTGTCGTCCGCCGCAATCGTCCCCTGGTTGATGATTGTGCTCCCGACAGTGGAGGAGAACTCTCCGTACAGCCTGCCGCTACTGCCCCGCACTGTGATCCCCGGACCGATCGTCAGCGTAGCATCGCTCGAATAGGGATCAGGACCGGAGACATCTAGGAAGTTCGCCATCGTCTTGCCGAAAAGAATTGTGCCGTTCCCCGAGAGCGTCTGCGAACCGTCGAAGTGCAACCCGCCGGCCGTCGACCCCGACGCATTGCCCAACCGCACCGTGGCGTTCAGCATCAAGCCATTGACGACACGCACACGGGCACCGTGGTTCGTCGCCAAGTCCAAGTCGCTGTCGACCGTCACGCCGTCCAGCGTGCCACTATTACTAGTGAACACTAGCCCGGCCTCGTCTGTGGCGGCATAGGTGCCCCCTTTCACGGTTCCTCCCGCGAGGTTCCAACTGCCGGTCGTCTCGTCCAACGCCAGCGTCGTCCCCGTGTTGTCCAGGGTCCCCGTCAAGTTGACTGTGCTTCGGCTGCGCTGGAACGTACCCAGGTCTACGAACTTGAACAGGCCGCCAAGGTTCACCGTCGAATCTGTCGCCGTGATGGTGCCCAGATTGCTCCAGGCGTTGGTACTGCTTCCGCCCAGGTTGAGCGTCGCATCCGTCGCGGTGATGCGGCCGCCCGCCGCGTTCGTCCAGGCCCCCTCAAGCGACAGCGTCCCGCCGTTGTCGGCCCAAAGTGCTCCCTCGTTGCGAAATATGGTCCGTGCGATCGAGATCGTGCCGCCCGCCAGCAAACCACTGTCGATGCTCTGCACCCGGCTGCCCCCCGCCAGCACCTCGATGCCGTTCACCAAGGCCGCACCGGTCACCGGGATGAGGTTGACTACCACCTGTCCGCTGCTGTCCGCTGTGACGTCGAACTCCTTCACCACCGCCTTATACGCCGCTCCGGCTTCGGCAACGATGTCGAAGTCACTGAGCACCAGCGTGCCATTGAGATTCACATGGAACCGCCGCTTCCCGGGACTTGTATAAAGCGGCTCCGCAAAATGCAGACGCACCGTGTAGTCCGCCCCCGGCGTCAATTCCGACAACGTGTAGCTTAAATCGTCGTAGCTGCTCCACGAGTAGCGATACGTCTGGTAGACCTCCGCGGGCGCGGCATTCGTCACGCCCGCGGTGTCGATCCTCGTTGATGTGGCGCGCGTGTCGCTGTAGCTGAAGCCCCGATCGTAGGCGAACCCCGTGTCGCCACCGCTGTCGTCGGCCGCAATTGTCCCCTGGTTGATGATTGTGCTCCGCACAGTGGAGTAGAACTCTCCGTTCAGCGTGCCGCTACTGCCCCGTACCGTGATCCCTGGACCGATCGTCAGCGTGGCATCGCTCAAATAAGGATAAGCACGGGAGACATCCAGGAAGTTCGCCATGCTCTTGCCGAAAAGAACTGTGCCGTTCCCCGAGAGCGTCTGCGTACCGTCGAAGTACAACCCGCCGGACGTCGACCCCACCGCGTTGCCCAACCGCACCGTGGCGTTGAGCGTCAGACCATTGATGATCTGGACCTTGGCGTTGTTGTTCGTCGCCAAGTCCAGGTCTGAATTGGCCGTCACCCCGTCCAACGTGCCGCCAGAAGCGGTGAAGAGCAACTTCGTGCCTCCCGCTTCGCTCAGCGTCCCGCCCTTCAGCTTGCCGCCCGCCAGGTTCCACGAGCCGGTCGTGGCATCCAGGGCCAAGGTTGTGCCCGTGTTGTCCAACGTCCCGGTCAGGTTCACCGTCCCGCCCGTGCGGTTGATCGTCCCGAGGCTGGCCACCGCGAACAGCCCGCCCAGGTTTACTGTGGAGTCGGTGGCGCTGACCGTCCCCGCGTTGCTCCAGGCGTTGGTCGACAAATTGGATTGGTCGCCCAGGCTCAGCGTGGAGTTTGTGGCAGTAATCGCGGAGGAATTGGTCCAAGCGCCGCCGAGCGCCACCGTAGCCCCGTCGGCCGTAATCGGCGAAGGATTGGTCCAAGTGCCGAGAAAACTCAGCGACGTTCCGTTGGGGGCGAACCGGGCTATATCGTTGATCCAGTTCGTGCCGGATACCGACAAACTGCTACCGGCGTCGCTGACGCTCGCCGTGCCCAGATTCCCGCTCAGGCCGCCGACCCAAAGGCTGCCACCCCCGCTGGCTTGGAGCCTGCCTGCGTTGATGAACGTCCCCTCGGGGTTGACCTGCAATCGCCTTCCCGCCGCGTCTCCCGCGATTGTGCCTTGGTTGATGATCGTCGTGTTGCTCCAGCCGCCCCCGATCTCCGAGATGCCGGATCCGTAGTTCGCTCCGCCACGCAGCGTGATCTCGCTGCCAATCGTCAGCGTTGTGCCGCTCTGGGTCAGCCACAGCGCGTTGCGCCAAGAGCTGTTGAACGCTACCGTCCCTACGCCTGTCAACGCCTGCGTCCCGCTAAAACCCAGCCACGCGAAGTCCCCCAACGTCGCCGTGCCGTTGAGCGCCAACCCGTCCACCACCGTCACGTGGCTCGACTGCGCCGTCAGGTCCAGGTTCCCGTTGACCGCCACCCCGTCGAGCGTCCCGCCCGACGCCGTGAACCGCACGCAGCTCGCGGGATCGTCGGTGGCGATCAGGGTGCCGCCGGTGATGGTACTAGCGCCAATTTCCACCAAGCCCCCGTCGGCTGTGATCATCCGCCCGGCGTTGGCCACCGTTGCGGCCGAGAATTGCAGCATCCCGCCAAACGCGGTCATGATCCCGCTGTTCGTCACGGTTCCGGAAAGCGTCAAGGCGGCGGAAGGGTCGGTGACTTGGATGGTTCCGCTGTTGTCGAGCTGGCTCGTGATCGCGCTGGAACCGGTGGCGAAACGGAGCGTTTCGGAATTGGTTAACGAGGTCACGGTCGCGGCTTGATCGACTGTGATCACGGGGTCCGAGCCGGGAAGGTCGACGACCACGGCGTAGATTTCACTGCCGCTGTTGTTCGGGACGACACCGATGTCCCAGTTGGCCGGATCGGACCAGTTGCCGTCACCGCCAATCCAGTGGGCGGCGATGTCCGTCAGCATGCGCCGATCTTCAAGACGCTCGACGAGCAAGCGACGGAAACGTTGCGGTGGTCTCTGTAAGAACGCCGCGCGGCGGTTACGCGGACGATTGCCGACGTGCGAGCTCCGACGAGGCGAGAAACGTGTCGTCATGGGATACCTCCGAATGCAGGGTCAGGTTAGGGCCTCGTGGAGCAGCCGTGTCACTCCGCCAGGGTGGGTCGACGGTGGCCCTGGGAGGATGGCCTGCGGTGATTGTCGTGGTACGGTGGGCCGGCTGCAATGGGACAGGGCGTGACCGGCTGTGACAGCTGTCTTTGCAGTCCCGCCGCTTCGACGTCGCGAATGTTGTCTGCGCTGTAGTAGCCACTGTCGGCCGTGTTGGGGATCGGCAGCGGTTGGACCTGGCGTGTTCATGTTTGTGCAGGTCAAAACCAATTGATTTGATCCCGGTTCTATTCCGCGTTTGGGGCTGGGGACGGCTTCCCGGCGGAGGCCGGCGTTATCCACTACTCTTCCGCCCCAAAGGGGCAAAACAAATCAGCCCAGCAGAGCGTCGCGGCGACAGCCGCAGAGCGACGCCCTGGGTACGGGTTCGATTCAGCACGGTAGCCCTGAAGGGGCGAAACAAATCGGTTCATCCCGCACGCATCGTTCGTCCGATGCGGCCAAGCCTTGTTTCGCCCCGTCAGGGCTGGTGTTCTCAATCCTCTCATAACCCAGGGCGGCGCTACGCGGCTACGCCGCTCCGCTCTGCCGCTGGGCTGATTTGTGGCTGCCCCGTTGGGGCGAAAACCTGTGGATCACCAGCAGGGGTGCCCCAGGGGCACTCGGTCATCTTTGATTTTGTGATCACTCCGCGAAACCGGCCAAACTGGAACAGAATCAGGCCTTGGGGAAAACACCAATTCAATGCAAAATCAAACAAACGAACACGCCAAAGAGGGCCTCAATCAAGCGGCGGATGCCAGCCCACGGAAACCCACGCCCGACGGGAGACTACGAGCGAAGGGCGGTTGAGACGCAGCGCAGCCACGGTCGCTCGCCCGACGGCGGTCACGCCAAGCATCTGATCGGAGGCGTCGCTCCACCAAAAGTGTTCCGACCAAATCTGACGCCGCGGATCAAACAGCCTCGTGAGGTCGCCGGTCTGCGGGTCGCGGGCCAGAATGCGGTTCGCTTTGTGGGCATTGCACAGGGGGCATGCCAGCCACAGATTCTCTTCTTCAGTTCGCCCACCCAGCACTTCGGGAACGAGGTGGTCGATCTCCATCGGTGTGCCAACGATCAACTCAGACGTCAGGCAGTAACCGCAACGACGCTGCGCCCGTTCGGACACCCGTACGCGAAGCCATCCAGGAACATGCGTGCGGCTCATGAGACTAGCAACCCAGAGACGTCGCAACCGCGTTCTTTCAGTAAGGCCGCCGCCTGGGCGCGTACCAGCATGAATCGCTCATAGAGCCGTAGCAATTCGTCGGCACGCCGGGTTTCGTGCTCGGACAGGCTGTCGCGTTGCCGCTTGTGGTTCAGGGCCTCCAACTCATCGGCCGCATCGGCAGGCAAGCGACTGCGCGCTGCCTGCCACAACTGAGCATCATCTAAGGCCGAGAACGAGGCGACGATTTCCTCCAGATTCGCTGGCAGTTGTTCCCTCGTCACGGCGGTCGTCACCAAGTGAAGCAATTCCTCTTCTACGCTGCGTTGCGATTCGCGGGCAGACCGCTGCAGTTGATCGTACAGACTTGACGGTACCTGAACTGTGAGTGTCTCGGCGGACATAGCATTTCCTCCGCGTTCTATTCTAACACAAGTCCACGAATCAAGACGACCCGTGGCAAGAGTGCTCTTCCCCGCTTTGCCTTGATCGTAACGTTGCGAAATGCTGTCATTGCTGACATGGTAGCCGAAGTCGTGAGACTTCGGTCCTGGCGGTTTCGGCCCGAAGTCTCACGACTTCGGCTACTGCTATGAAGTCGCAGTGTTACGATCAAGGCCGCCAGCTTCCTTGCATTCTTCGCCCATTCCGGCTATGGTGCCGTTCATGTCGACCTGCTCGATTGGCCGATATGTGGCACGGGCTTGGCGTGCGCCCAGGCGAGCGGCCGGAAATAAAATAACCGTATGTCGGCCTTTCCAGGCCGATCAGGACGGTCTTGGAAGAACAACCTACAATCGGGACGGTCTTGGAAGACCAAAC
>JAPLNJ010000699.1 GCA_026692885.1 Planctomycetota bacterium
ACCATCGACACCACCGGCTGGGACGGGACCCACGGACCGTGGGACCTGAAGGTGGGTGGCACGTTCAACGGCGACACCAATTTCCAGACGCCTGGCGGTCCGATTGTGCCCGTGATTGTCAACGGTCGCCTGCGGATCGACAACCCGCCGGTGGCCAACGCCGATAGCATCACGCTGGCCGAAGGCGGTACGGTCACGAGCCTGGTGGGCGGAGCCACCAGCGTGCTAACCAACGACACGGACCCGGATCTGCCGCACGACACGCTGATCGCAAACATCACGCCGGTCAGCGGGCCGGCGTACGGGACGCTAACGCTGAACGCAGACGGGACGTTCAGCTACACGCACGACGGCCGCGAAAATTTCATGGACCAGTTCACGTACGAGGTCAGCGATGTGGCCTACGTCAAGTCGCAGGCCACGGTAACGATCACGGTAACACCGATCAACGACCACAATCCGGTCCTCACGTCCAGCGAAATGCCCAGCGTGCAGGAACACACGACGGCGGTGGTGACCTTGACCGCCACGGACGCGGACCTGCCGGCCCAGACGGTCAGCTTCAGCATCACGGATGGCGTGGATGCGGCCCAGTTCGAGATCGTCTCCGGCGAGTTGCAGTTCAAGACGGCTCCGGACTTTGAGACCCCGACGGACGCCGACACGGACAACGTATACTTGGTGAACGTGACGGCCGATGACGGGGCGGGCGGCACGACGGTCCAGAGCCTGAATGTGGCGGTGATGCCGGTGAACGACCACCTTCCGGTCTTCACGTCCAGCGGAACGCCCAGCGTGTCGGAGCACACGACGGCGGTGGTGACTTTGACCGCCACGGACGCGGACCTGCCGGCCCAGACGGTCAGCGTCAGTATCACGGACGGCATGGATGCGGCCCAGTTCGAGATCGTCTCCGGCGAGTTGCGATTCAAGACAGCTCCGGACTTTGAGCACCCGACCGACGCCAACACGGACAACGTGTACCTGGTGAACGTGACGGCCGACGACGGGGCGGGCGGCACGACGGTCCAGAATCTGAGCGTGACGGTGGTGGACGTGAACGAACCGCCCAAGTTGGCCCCGATCAACAACCGGGTGACCTACCAAGGTCGGCCGGTGAGCTTCACCGCGACGGCCACCGACCCGGACCAACCGGCCAACACGCTGACGTTCAGCCTGGACGCCGCTGCGTTGGCTATGGGCATGGTGCTCGATCCGGTGACAGGTACGTTCGACTGGACTCCGTCCGAAGTGCCGGGGTCGGGTCGCTACGAGGTGACGATCACCGTCACGGACAACGGCAGTCCGACGCAAAGCGATGCGGCAATGTTCACGATCGAGGTTGCCGCCTACACGTGGCAGAATCTGCGGCACCCCTGCGATATCAACGGCGATGGGCTCGTAACCGCCCTGGACGTGCTGTTGCTTATCAACGAGATCAACATCCGCAGTTCCCGCGACTTGGCGACGGCCCCGCCGCCCACGCCCCCGGTCCCGCCGTTTCTGGATCCCAGCGGCGACGTTTGGCTCACGCCCGCTGACGTACTCTTGGTCATCAGTTACATCAACAACGAGGGCACAGACGCGATCGGTGGAGGCACTGGCGGCGAAGGCGAGCAGGTCGGGCGACTGGGCGTGTACGCGCCGGCGCTGATTCGCGAGGCAGACGCCGCGGCGACAAATTCGTTCGCCGTCGATTTGCAGGCATTCGAATTGGAGAAGGCCATTTCCGCGATTGCGGGCGACATTGCAGGAGCCTGGCATCCGTGACGGCCGGTTACGGCCAGTGCTGCGAATCTCTTTGAACATCTCGTTCCCAGGCTCCGCCTGGGAACGCACTGCCTTGCCGGCTCCGCCGGCCTGCATCTTGTTCCGACGTTTTGCGTCCTTGGGCAGACGACGCAGAGCGTCGAAACACTTGCGTTCTCACGTGGAGAGGTGGTGAAAGAATCGTAGGGTGGGCTGTGCCCACCATAACTGCTGGTGCAGGGACGTACCCGATACCACGAAGCGGTTAAGCCGCATAGCCCAGGGTTGCCGCGCAGCGGCTACCCTGGGACGCGGTGGCGCATGCGTCCCGTACCCCAACGGGGTTCCGTCTCGCGGGGTGCCGTCCGTGACGTAACCCCGTTGGGGTAGAGGAGGGAACTCTCGCGACAGAACCCAGGGTAGCGGTGCAACCCTGGGCTGTGGGACGTAACGCCCTTGGCGTTGAACCCCTGCGCTGCGGGCCCTTCCACCGCCGACGTTCCGAAAATGCGGAACTTCAAAACTGGCCCATCCGGCTAGGGTCGGACGGTGCTTGATCCGGGTCGCCTTACAGCCACTTTTGCACCCGACGCCGAAGACGACTTCCGCATCCAACCCAAACAACCGGAAGAAAGACGGCGGGCCGACGTGTTGTTGCCGGAACAAGAATCGGATTTAGAATCGGAGATGCCTACTTGTTGACTGCTGTCTCCTATTCTCTACTCTCCTCTGTGGGCGGGGGACGCCGACCGTCATTCCGAAGAATCGCAGCTGGTTCCTTAGTTCGACTGCCTGAGTTCAGCAGCCCAATCGGGCGCAAACGGAGGGAGACCATGACGCCATCCACCACGAAATCGAGACTTGACCGACGACGACAGCCTGCAAGCCAACACCGGCGGCGATACCGTAGGCTGCAACTTGAGTCACTGGAGGACCGGCGCCTGCTTGCGGCCGACAGCTTGCTGCTCCACTACGACGCCCTGGGCAACGTGGATCTGACGTCCGAGGCGAGCGGCCCCATTTCGAGTCTGGAAAACGCTGCCCTCGGCGATTTGCCGAACGTGGCCGCCGGGGATATCCTTCGACCACCGCCCGACACTGACGCGAACGATGTCGGCAGACTTGACGTCACCGGCGAACCGAGCGTGGTCATTTGCAGCGTGTCTCCTCAATCCGCGGACAGTTTCGGCGGCGGGAGTTACAGGGACGTCTTCGACGACGCGTGGACCTGGGATGAGCTGTGGATCTGGGATGCTGGTCCTGATATCCGCGATGTTGTCTCGGGCGATTGGCGGTATTCCGACCTAAGGATCCGCCCAGAAACGACTTCGTCATCTGCCTTCCCGCCGCTCACCCCGACCGTCTCACCGGAGTACCTGGACGAGGGAGTTGTGTTTCAGCCGTACCTGACGGTTTCGTTTGGCACGATACCTGACGCGGACCTGCCGTGGAGCACGGACGCAGAAACGGCTGTGGTTCCCGCCCGGTGGTCGGCCGAGCCGTCCGACGTAGTCTCGGCGGCGTCCGACGGCGGGCCGATAGTCCGGGTTCGGCTGCAGGCGGCCGACTTGAGTGGCAATCCGATCACTCGGATCGAAACCGGGTCACCGTTCCTGCTGCAAGCCTATGTTCAGAGTCTGCAGGGCAGGCAGGGTGCGGCACTGTCGGAGATTGGAGTATTTGCCGCGTACTTGGACGTGACCTACGATGCGGACCTCGTTGCGACGACGGCGCGAAGTCGCGACGACGTCACCTTTGTGGGTGATTACCAGAATGGGCGGACAGGTGCCTTCAGCACGCCGGGCCTCCTGGACGAGGTGGGCGCCTTCGGCGGAATGGCCCCGCGGGGTACGACGGAACGCTTGCTGTGGAGCATCCCGATGCAGGCCCGGCAGGCAGGACTTGCGACTTGGACCCCTCAACAGGCAACCGCCATCGGCCACGAACTGCTCGTCTATGGATTGGATTTCGCAATTCCGCCGAAGCAGGTGGACTACGTGTCGGCGACGCTGACGATTGACGGATCGAGCGACTCGAAAGACTCGGACCCGCCGGTCAATATCGCATGCCAAGACGCCAAGGCACAGCCAGAAGATAACTCCCTCGCCCCGGTACTCCGGGGAGAGGGTTGGGGAGAGGGGCCGAACGGCAAGTACCGGAGTTCCCTTTCAGCATTTGCGCAATTCGGCCAAATCGAGCATGCCCCCCAGGCATTGCCCGCTACGTGGACGGCAGCGGCGAAGGTTTCCCCTGCGCCAACGGAGTCCCTCAAGTTGTTTGCGTTCGACGTTCCGAAACTTAGCCTGCACGATGAGCTGTTGGCTGAACTGTGACCAGTCAGCAACGCGATGGACGGGAGCTAGCGAGCACCGTGAACAGAGTTCTTGACGTTGCGCAATTCGTGAAGATCGTACGCCGCAGGCGTACTACAACCAAGTTCAGAGTCGCGGCGCAGCCGCGCACCCTGGGTCCCGCCCGAAAAACAGCTCCCTCGCCCAGGTACTCCGGGGAGAGGGTGGGGGGCAACGTTGTTAAGAATCTTGACGCGGGCAAGAACCGGCACGTACGTCGTAGCCGAAGTCGCCAGACTTCGGGGATTCACGCCAAACACCCGAATTCTGGCGAATTCGGCTACTACGGCGGAGTTGGCCGTGGAAGCCCGAACGATCCTGTTTGCCGCGTGGCAGCGGGGGGCGATCGAGATCAAGGGCGTGAACGACGCCTTTGACTCCTCGGAGCGATTTCTGGCGATCTGTGTCGAGTTGGATGCCGAGCGGCACCTGGTGTGCCGGCGCCGGGACGAACCCGAACTGACGATTCGCTTCCTGGACGCCTTCCGGCAACTCTGCGTGTTCGGCTTGGTGATGCACCACCTGTTCCGCGAGTTCTCGCTGACCCGCGCCGGCTTCGAGCTGGCCCGCACGATCTCGCGGCAGGAAGTGCAGATTCTGGAACAACTGGCCGAAGAAGATGTGCTCGGCGACTTATGAACACTGGCCGAGAGTCTCAGCCCCGCACACCGCTGCGAGGTGAAATAGTCGGAAGAAACTCGGTCGTTCCTTGGGAGCCGTGTTGCTACGAGCCATAGCCAACCAGTAGGGTACATCAAACGCAGCGCCGATGTGCCTTCGAAGCGGCCCTCAGGGCAACGATTTCTCCGCCGGTACATCGGCGCGGAGCTTGATGTACCCGACTGCCCAGGAGTTCCTTGGGAGTGGATGGCGAGCGGACCCACACTTGCACCAAACGATTAATGGGGGCGATTCGCGTAAAGAATGAGATTTTATGGTTCTGTGAATTGGATGCCACGGGCTTGCCCCGTGGAGGCTCACGTTCGCAGCTACACGAGGCGCTCCCCCGCGTCACCTCACTCCCCCGTTTCGCCCGCGGCGGCTTCGCCGCCGCGGGCGAAACGGGGGAGTAAGGAGTAGGGCTTGTGTGTAGCGACAAACGTAAGTATCCCCCGGGCAAGCCGGGGGCATTCGTCAAATGCCAAAGTGAATGCCAACACCTGAAGATATCGTTTGGCGTTAGGAAGATCGCATGTTCGGCCGCCACTGGGTCGATCGTCGCGATCGTGCTGGTGCCGCCCCTCAGGTCGTTTGGCGACCATTTTCTGGAAGGCGGTATCCAAGGCCGCGGGGACCTCGGGTCTCACCTGACGCAGCGAGGGGATGGCCGCCTCACGGTGGGCCACGAGCATCTGGGTCAGCGATCGTCTCGAGTAAAGCGATTGGCCGACCAACAGGTGGTAGAGTGTGCAGCCTAGGCTGTAGATGTCAGCGCGGTGATCGACCCGGTGGGCAGCCTCCGCCTGCTCGGGGGCCATGTACTGGAGCGTGCCCATCAGCTGGCCGCTGCCGGTCGCTTCGTCCGTCGGTTGCTCCCCCAGCAAGACCAGCCCCAGGTCTGTCCTGTTCGCCCCACGGAAGAATTCGTGTGATGCTGGCGCATTCCACCTAGCAATAGGGTACAACCTTGCCAGATTTCTCTGCCACAACGTCGCGTCCCGCTCATGCGTTGAGCTATCTCGATCGTCACTTGTGTTTCCGGAGAGACCAAGTTCACGGCGACTATGTGCAGAGGCCGTCGGGTGTCCTGGATATCAACCACCTCAGCCTTTGAAAGGACGACGCCATGAACCAGTTGAAGCGGGCAAAGCAGGCAGTGCAAGAGGGCCAGACTCGTCGTCACAAGGCACGTCAGACGCGGCAGACCCGCCAGCGGCGGTTGCTGATCGAGGCCTTGGAAGATCGGCGACTGCTGTTGGCCGGGACCCCCAATCCCGACGAGTTGCCACAGATCCTGAATCGCACCCAGGAGCTGCGTACCCTGACGCCCGATCAGCCCAGTTTCGGGGCGAGCCTGCTCCAGGACGCGACGCCAGACGCCAATCCGTCCGCCAACGGTGTTCCCACGTCCTACGAGTACGTGGCACCGATCTCCTACGCCTACGCCGGGCCGAACGATGTCAACCTCAAGAGCCAACACGCGGCACCCGACCTGCCCATACCTCCGCCGGACGAGATCGTCGGCCCGCCGACGCCACTGCCGCAACACGTCTCCACGGCCGTGTTGGGCACCGGCGGCGACGTGGTGTTTGTGGGCGACGCGGGCAACGCCAATGAACTCGTGCTCTCGGTGGACGACCAGGGCCGGTTGCAGCATAACCTGGGCGGACAGTTTGGCTTCGCCAGTAACATCGATCTGGACGCCACCGTCGCGGGCATCCAGTCGCGGCAAGTCACGGAGATTCGCCACCTGACGTATTCCGACCTCGACGCCAGCGCCGATGACGCGGTTACGATCGACGCGGGCCTGCTGGACCTGGGCGGCGGCAGCCTGACGATCAGCGCCGGGACCATCACGGTCAGCGGGTCGGTCCGGGCTGCGGAAATCAATCTGCAAGCCAGGTTGCTCGACAACTCCGGGGATTTGTCCAGTTCCGGCGCGATCGGGGGCCGGGTGTCCATCACGGCCGAGCGGCTTTTGAACTCGGGCCGCATCGCGGCCGACGGGACCGCGGGAGCAGGCGGGGAGATTTCGATCCTCTTGGACGAGCGGCTGATGCAGACCGAGTTCGGGCTGATCAGTGCGTCGGGGGTGGGTGGTTCTGGAGGGCGGATCACGATTCTGGCCGGAGCTGCGTTGCAGCCGGCCGGGTCCGACGGGACGGCGGTGGGCGGCGTATTCTTGTCCGGGACGATTCGCGCCGACGGCAGCGGAGTCGGCGCCGTGGGCGGGGAGATCACGATTTCCGGGCAACAGTTGGATCTGTATGCTGCGCAGTTGCTGGCCGATGGCGACGCGGGCGGCGGGCGTGTCCTTGTAGGTCAGGCTTTCCAGCCTGACGGGGGGAGTCAGGCTGGAAAGCCTGACCTACGATTGCCGCGTGCGCAGACCGTCACCGTCAACCCCGCCGCGTTACTCAGTGCTAATGCGGTCCAGCGCGGCAGCGGCGGGCAGGTCCTGGTCTGGTCGGACGGAGAGACCACCTTTGCCGGGCGGATCACGGCGCGCGGCGGGGCGGACGGGGGCAACGGAGGTGCGGTGGAGGTATCGGGTTTGGCGGGGCTGGCCTTCGACTACATCAACAGCGCGGAACCGGGGCCGATCGGTGGAGGCACTGGCGGTGAAGGCGAGCAGGTCGGGCGGCTGAACGTGTCCCTGCCGACGTCGACTGGCGAAGCAGACGCCGCGGCGACGATTTTGTCGGCCGCGACCCCATCCGACGCACGCAGATTTTCGTGGGGCGCTGAAAGTGTTGACCACAGGCACTCCGGCGAATCGGCGAACGTCCGGGGGGCAACTACGGCAATTGCGGGAGGCGGGCTGCCCAGCGGCTCGCGGGACGTGGCCTACGCGAAGCCCGGAATTGGCCTGCGGCCACGCTCCCGAATGGGGCGCAGGAATTCGACCTGGAGGCATTCGAATTGGAGGATGCGATTGCCACGATCGCAGGCGATGTCGCAGGAGCCTGGAACTTGTGAGAGACGGTTACGGTCACTGCTGCGAACATCTCGGAACCCCTCGTTCCCAGGCTCCGCCTGGGAACGCACTGCCTTGCCGGCTCAACCGGCTTGCCCCTCGTCGTTACACACAACTCTTCCTCCCCAAAGGGGCATTAACAAATCAGCCCAGGAATGGGCCGCGCAAAACTGTATCCCAGAGAGTCCTTGCCATGGTGAGATCTGGTCCGGCCCTTTTTTTCCAGCTTGGCAGGTCGGGTCCCCTTTCGGGCTTGCCCAGAATGGCACGAGGTTAAGCGAAAC
>JAPLNJ010000700.1 GCA_026692885.1 Planctomycetota bacterium
CGTGACGGTCACGGGCTCGACCCTTTCCGGCAACTCCGCCAACTATGGCGGCGGAGTCTTCGCCTTTGGCACGTTGTCAGTCACGAATTCCACGCTTTCGAACAACTCAGCTAAGAACGCCGGCGGTGGGATGCATAGCAAATCCTCCGGCACCGTGACGGGCTCGACCCTTTCCGGCAACTCCGCCGACTATGGCGGCGGAGTCAAAACCTCTGGCACGTTGTCAGTCACGAATTCCACGCTTTCGAACAACTCAGCTAAGAACGAGGGCGGGGGGATCCTCTCCTCACCTTCCTCCGGCACCGTGACGGTCACGGGCTCGACCCTTTCCGGCAACTCCGCCAACTATGGCGGCGGCGTCTGCTCCTATAGCACGTTGTCAGTCACGAATTCCACGCTTTCGAACAACTCAGCTACGAACTACGGTGGGGGAATCTGCGCCTGGTACTCCGGCACCGAGACGGTCGCGAACTCGACGCTTTCAGGCAACTCGGCCAAGAATTACGGCGGCGGGATCTACAACTTCATCACCCTGTCGGTCGCGAATTCGACGTTCTCCGGCAACTCTGCGGCTGCCAATGGCGGCGGGATCTACACCACCGGCACGTTAACGGCTTCGAACTCGGTCTTTTCCGCCAACTCGGCCATTAGCGACGGCGGTGGGATCTACAACTCCGGCACGCTTTCGGTCACGACCTCGACACTCTCGGGCAACTCGGCCACCAGTTCCGGCAGCTGGAGCTCCGGTGGCGGGATCTACAACTCCGGCACGCTTTCGGTCACGGCCTCGACACTCTCGGGCAACTCGGCCACCAGCTCCGGCACCGGGAGCGGGAGCATCGGCAGCGGTGGCGGGATCTACAGCGAGGGCACGCTTTTGGTCACGGACTCCACGCTCTCGGACAACTCGGCCACCACCTTCGGGGGAGGAATCGACGGTTGGGGCATGCTCTCGGTCATGAGCTCCACGCTCTCGCGCAACTCGGCCGGCAACGGTGGCGGCGGCGGAATCAACAGCGGGGGCACCCTTTCAGTCACGAACTCCACGCTCTCGGGCAACTCGACGAGTACCTACGGTGGTGGAATCTATAGCTTCTCTAGCACGCTTTCGGTCACGAACTCCACGCTCTCGGGTAACTCGGCCAGCTGGGACGGCGGCGGGATCCACAGCCAGTATGGCACGCTTGCCGTCACGAACTCCACGCTCTCTGCCAACTCGGTCGGCATTTCCGGCGGCGGAATCTCCAGCTTCTCTAGCACGCTTTCGGTCACGAACTCCACGCTCGCCGCCAACGCGGCCGGCAGTTCCGGCGGCGGGATCTACAACGAGTCCAGCAAGTTGACGATTACGAACTCGACACTCTCAGGCAACACCGCCAGGAACGGTGGCGCCATCAATGGGATGGGCGAGATCACGGTGATGAGATCCAAGCTGTTGAGCAACACGGCCGGTTTCAACGGTGGCGGGATCTACTATATGAGTAATCTCGGCACAACCGACATGTTGTTGGTCACCGATTCTACGATCTCGAATAATTCCGGCAGTTCCTTAGGTGGTGGGATTTATTACCTCGTCACGGGAACTAGCTCCGTCCCCTCGCAGAGGCTCTGGGTGACCAATTCGACCCTGTCGGGTAACTCGGCCAACCGCGGCGGCGGGATCTACGGACGAGGCTCTTTCTCAGTCCTGAATTCCGCACTTTCGGGCAACTCTGCCAACACATTCGGCGGCGGGATCTACAGCGAGAACGTGCTCACGGTCACGAACTCGACGTTCGGGGCCAATTCGGCCGGCAGTTCCGGCGGCGGGATCTACGGCGTCGGACCGCTGACGGTTGCAAATTCGATCTTCGCCGCCAACAGCGGAGGCTCTGCCGGGGCGATCGATAATGCCGGCACCCTGAACATCAAGAATTCGTTTCTCTGGCGGAACAGCGGTACGGAGCTGGGGGGGGCCGGGAGTTTGACGAGCGTCGGGAACGTCATCGGCGTGGATCCGGGCTTTGAGCGGAACCCTTCGGACGGCGGTGACGGCTGGCGAGATAATCCGGCAACCACCACGGTGGACGAGTCGGCTAACAACGACTACGGGGATCTGCATCTGACGGTCGGCAGCCCGGCGATCGGTTACGGCGATGCCAGCCTCTTGCCGCTGGACACGCAGGATCTGGACCACGACAGCATCATCGATGAACCGATCCCGTTCGATCGGGACGGCAACCCACGGATCGTCGGCGCGGCAGTCGATTGTGGGGCCTTCGAATTCCCGCAAGATCCTCCCGCAGGCAGGGAAACACCCTCACTGGTGGTGACGACGACCGACGATACGTTTGACCTGCTTGACCGCCAGATCTCGCTACGGGAAGCCATCTACTATGCCGGGATGGGCGGCCAGGGACAGACCGTGACCTTCGACGCGGCCTTGGAAGGCAAGACGATTACGTTGGACGGCACGCTGCTGTGGCTGGACAAACCGTTGACGATCGACGCTTCTGCGCTGGATTCGCTGACCGTCGATGCGGACGGGAAGAGCCGCGTGTTTCGCGTGACGGCCAACGACGTGGTGCTCGATTCGCTGACCATCACCGGCGGCCGCGCGGACTACGGAGGCGCCATCTACAATGTTGGCAACCTGAGCCTGAGAAACTCGAACTTCTCGGACAACGCTGCCACCGGCTCCGGCGGTGCGATCTACAGTTCCAACTCGCTGTCGGTCACCAACGCGACGTTCTCAAACAACACAGCCAACGTCTCGGGCGGCGGGATCTACGCTGCCGGCACGCTGGCGGTCACGAACTCAACACTCGAACTCAATCGCGCCATGAGCAGCGGCGGCGCGATCTACAGTTCCAACTCGCTGTCGGTCACCAACACGACGTTCTCAAACAACACCGCCACCGTCTCGGGCGGTGGGATCTATGCGGCCTCGGGTACGGTGTCAGTCACCGACTCCACGATTTCGGACAATCTCGCCAATAGCTCCGGGGGTGGGATCTACGCTGCCAGCCCTCTGGCGGTCACGAACTCGATACTCGAACGCAATCGCGCCAGTAGCAGCGGCGGCGGGATCTACAGTTCCGGGACGTTGACGGTCGGCGTCTCGACGTTCTCAAACAACACAGCCAACGTCTCGGGCGGTGGGATCTATGCGGCCTCCGGTTCAGCGACAGTCACCGACTCCACGATCTCCGACAATTCCGCCAATAGCTCTGGGGGTGGGATTTACGCTGCTGGCTCGCTGGCGGTCACGAACTCTGTACTTGAGCGCAACCACGCCGGCAGCACCGGTGGCGGGGTCTACGGCTCCGGGGCGTTGACGGTCGGCGACTCGACGTTCTCACGTAATTCCGCCAGCAGCAACGGCGGTGGGGTCTACGGCTCCAACACGCTGTCGGTCACCGGCTCGACGTTCTCACGTAATTCGGCCAGCAGTTACGGTGGCGGGATCTACGCTTCCGGCAACTTGTCGGTTACAAACTCGACACTCCAGCGCAACCAGGCCGGCAGCACCGGCGGGGGTATCTATAATCCCTCCGGCAGTCTGACTGTCGTAAGCTCGGCGTTTTCCGGGAACGCCGCCCTCGCCGTCAACGGGCAGGGCGGTGGGATCTACAGTTCCGCCAGCACCCAGTCGTTGGTCAACTCGGCCTTCGCGGGCAACTCCGCCCCTGTCGGCGGTGGAATCTACAACGTCGGCGGCACGCTGTCGGTCGTGAGTTCGACCATTACCAGCAACCTAAGACAGGGCATCTTCAACGGCGGAACGGTGAACATTGCCAATTCCATCCTGTGGCTGAATGAAAACGGCGAACTGAACAGCTGGACCAACGTGACCCTCTCGTCCAGCCTGGTCGGCGTGGACCCACATTTCGTCCGCAATCCAGACGACGGCGGAGACGGCTGGGTGGACATCCCCCAGACGGTCGACGTGGATGAATCGGCCAACGACGACTATGGCGACCTGCGTCTGGCACCCGAGAGCCCGGCCATCGACTACGGCAGCAATAGCCTGTTGCCGCCGGACACGCAGGACCTGGATCACGACGGCGTGACCAGCGAACCGCTTCCCTGGGACCGGGACGGCAACGCGCGCGTCTTGGGTCCGACGGTCGATTGCGGGGCGTATGAATTCGCCGGCACCGTGCCGCCCGATCGGGAGCTGCCGTCGTTGATCGTCACCACGGCTGACGATACGTTCAACCTGTACGACGGTGCCGTTTCGCTCCGCGAGGCGATCTATTACGTGGGCGTTCCGGGCGTCGGGACGGCCGTGACCTTCGATCCGCGCCTGAGCGGCCAGACGTTCCTCCCGAACGGGTCCAGCCTGTTTCTGGATAAGGCGTTGTCCGTGGACGCCTCCGCCTTGGCCAATGGCTTCAGCATCGATGCGCAGCGGTCCAGCCGCGCGCTGGTCGTGGTCGGCCAGCAAGGCCAGCAGGTGACCCTGCGCGGCCTGAAGATTACGGGCGGAGCCGGTGACATCGGCGCGGGGATCTACAGCCCGCGAGCCAACCTGGTCGTAGCCGATTCTACGATCTCGAACAACCGGGCAACCGGCTTCGGCGGCGGGATCTACAGCCTGGGCACGCTGTCGGTCACGAACACGGTCTTCTCGGGCAACACATCGAGCAGCTCGGGCGGAGCGATCTACGGGTCCGGCTCGCTGACGGTGACCAACTCGAGCTTCTCCGGTAATTCGGCCAGCGGGTCCGGCGGCGGGATTTACAGTTCCTCCGGGCCGCTGTCGGTCACCAGCACCACATTCTCCAGCAATTCGGCTGGATCCGGCGGGGGAATCTACAGCTCCTCCGGCTCGTTCTCGGTCACCAGCGCGACCTTCTCCGGCAATTCGGCCAGTGGCTCCGGCGGCGGGTTCTACGCCTCCGGCACGGGATCGATCGCGAACTCGACCTTCACGGGCAACTCGGCCAGCGGCTCGGGCGGCGGGATTATCGCGTCCGGCACGCTAACGCTCAGCAACTCGACCCTCTCGGGCAACTCGGCCAGCAGCAGTGGCGGCGGCATTTACGGATCGGGCACGGTGTCCATCAGCAACTCGACGCTGTCCCGCAACTTGGCCGGTTCCGGCGGCGGGCTGTTCGCCAACTCCGGCAGTTGGACGGTGGCCGGCTCGGCGCTCATCGAGAACACGGCCACTAATGGTGCCGGCCTGTACAACAATAACGCCACTGCGGCCATCCGCTCCTCGACGGTGGCCGGAAACACGGCCACTTCCAACGGAGGCGGCATCTATCGGGCCGGTGGCAGTGTCAACCTGGTGCTGTCCCTGGTCGCGAGAAACCATCTCCGGTCCGGCACGATGAGCGATATCTACGGCGCGGCCGTATCGGGCGGCTACAACCTGGTCGGAGATAAGACCGGGATGAGCGGCCTGACCCACGACGTGAATCACGATCTGGTGGGCACCGCGGACCTGCCGGTGGATCCGTTGTTTATCAAGCCGCAGGCCTGGGGGGCCGACCGCACGTGGGGCACCGCCGACGACGTGGCGGGCGATTACCGGCTCAAGAGCAATAGCCCGGCGGTGGATGCGGGCAGTAACGCCTTGCTGCCCGCCGACTATCTGGTCGATTTGCAAGGCAAGCCGCGAATCACCAACGACCTGGTCGATCTGGGCGCCTATGAGCGGATGGGCAGCGCCTTCCGGATCTCGCTGGCCCCGGAGAGCGACACGGGCCTGTACAACAACGACCGGCTGACGAACGATGTCCGCCCGAAGATCAAGTTCCACAACACCGCGCCGGGCACGGTGGAGTTCGACTTCAATGGGGACGGCCTGGTGGACCTGACGCAAACGTTGACCACGGCCGGCGATCACATTGTCCAGTCGAACGTCACGTTGTCCGACGGCTTGCGGCTGGTCACGGCGACGCTGGATGTGGGTACGGAGGAGGAGGTGCTGGACGATCTGTGTCGCTTCACGATCGACACGGTCGGCCCCGGACTGGCGTTTGCCCCGGATTCTGTCCAGGCGCCGGCCTACGGACTGGAACTGACGGTCAACGAGAAGTACGACCCGGCCTATCTGGCGAACTTTGCCGGGACCATTACGTTGTCCGGCGGCTCGGTGGTCAACGCCAGTGCAGCGGCGGGCGCCGGCCGCACGTTGAACGTCTCGTTCCCGGCCCTCGTTCCGCCCGGCGCCGGCACGCTGACCATCACGAACGGGATCTACGACCTGGCCGGCAACCGGGCCAACGTCCTCGCGCACACCTTCCAGGTCAAGCCCGACGTCATCCGGCCGGCGATTGCGAGCGTGGCACCCACGGCGCCGCGGCACACCGACGTTTCCCAGTTCACGGTGCAGTTCAGCGAAGAAATGGCCGCGGCGAGCCTGGTGCCGGCCAATTTCAGCGTCCGGCTAGCCAACGGCGACACGCAGCCGGCGTCGCGGCTGTCGGCGGTTTCCAGCCGGCAGGTCACGGTCGAGTTCCAGCCGCCCATTTCCGAGGCCGGTGTCCACCAGCTCGTGATCTCGTCGGCCGTGACCGATCTGGCCGGCAATCGGATCCTGGGCAACGGTTGGGATCTGGCCTACCAACAGGACTTCCAGTCGCTGGTGGGCAATGAATGGAGCGCCAAGAACATCTACTATGCTGCCGATCTGTCGCGGGTGCTCGGCCGGTTCTCGCGGGACACGGTGTCGCTGCTGTTGACCAGCCTGCCGGCGCACGAGCGGTTGCGGGTCGAGTGGGATCTGATCCTGCTCGATTCGCTCAGCGGCTACAGCACCGGCTGGAACGGCGACGACGTGTTCCAGGTCCGCGACGGGGAGAGCCAAAGCACACTTTGGACCCACAGCTTTGCGGAAAACATTCCGACCGATGCCGGCAGCTGGGGTTCCCTCGTCACAGGCCCGATGGACGGCATCCGGTACAAGGGCTTGTCGGCCGAGTGGGGCCATTCCAGCAGCACGCTCGACTTGGACTTCTTCGATACGGGTTTCGACGGGATCCAGGACGAGAGTTGGGCCATCGACAATGTGCGGATCTACGTGCTCAACCAGGATTCCAACTACGCCTCGCCGTTGACCATCGACCGCACCGCGCCGCGGGTCGTGTCCGTGACGCCCCCGGCCACGGAGCGGGTCCTGGCTCCGCTAACGTCGTTCGACGTCAAGTTCAGTGAAGCGATCAACGCCGGATCTTTCACCGGCAGCGACGTTACGCTGGTCGCCCCCAGCGGCGCCACGATTCCTGCCAACGCTCTGCAGGTATCTCGCCTGGCGATCGACACGTATCGCGTCACGATCAGTTCGCCCATGAGCTGGACCGCCCGCGCCGGCAAGTACCAAGTGACCATCGGCACGCAGGTGTTCGACATCGCGGGCAATACCTTAGATCAGGATGGGGCTGCGGGCACTCAGGACCAGTTCTCGACCTTGATCGACGTGGCCGCCCTCGACCTGGCCGTGACGGAGGGCAGCGTCAACCTGACTCCGCAGGATCAGACGATGTTCGGCAAGACGCTGACCGTCGAGTGGACCGTCAAGAGCGTCGGTCTGATCCGGGCCGCGGGGGCCTGGAAAGACAAGATTTGGCTGTCCCGCGATGCGAATCTGAATCCCGCCCAAGACACGCTCCTGGCAGAGGTGCCGGCGGCGGTAAGTACCCTGCAGCCAGATCAGTCCTACACGAACACCAAACTGGTGACCGTGCCCGACCTGCGCAGCTTCACGGCTGGAAACTACTACATCTTTGTCGTCACCGACTGCAACAATAGCCTGGCCGACGAGGACCGCACCAACAACACCGGGGTGTCCCAACCCCTCTTGCTGCTCGAGCCGCCGCGCCCGGACCTGACGCTGCAGGCGGCCGAGGACATCCTGTTCTGGGCCGGCAGTTCCAACTCGGCCAGCCAGGATCCGACGGTCCCCGTGCGGCCCGCCGAGGAAATCGGCGTGTCCTGGACGGTCACGAATGTGGGCCACAAGAACGCCGTCGGCAGTTGGACGGACGTGGTCTATCTGTGCCGGAACGGGCAAGTCGTGCAGGAGCTTGGGCGACAATCACGTTCGGTGGGGATCCGCGAAGGTTCCCAATACACGGCGTCGATCCAGACCACGCTGCCGGGCGACCTGCCGGACGGAGCTTATACCCTGCGCGTGGTCACGGATGCCGGCGACCAGTTGTTCGAGTCCGCCGAGGGGAACAACTTGCGGGATACCGTGGCCACGTTGGTCGCCGCCCGCCCGGATCTCGTCCCGGTCTTCGAAGCGTCGGGAGCGACGGGTTACGGTGGGGTCGACTTGCAGCTCTCCTGGCACGAAGACAACCGTACCGGGGTGGCCACGCTGGCCAGGACGTGGACAGACCGAGTCTACCTGGCCGACCTGTTCCTGAACAAGATCGCCGACTTGGGATCGTACACGTTCACCGGCCCACTCGCCGGGAACGGATCTACTTCGACCGCAACGCTGACCGTGCGGATCCCGGACAATCTGTACGGCAATTACCTGCTGTGTGTGCAGGGCGACTCCGGCAACACGATTGCGGAAACCGACGAAGCCGGCAATCTGGCGGTCCGGGGCGTGCGTATCTATCCCACCCTGCCGCCGAATCTGCAGGTGGACAGTTTTACCACCTCGCCGCAAGAGGTGGTCGGCGACGTGGCCCGCATGAACGTCTCGTGGCACGTGGTCAACGCAGGCCAAGGCGCCGGAGTCGCCAAGCAATGGACGGATGCCATCATCGTGTCGTCCAACGCGATCCTGGGCGACAGCGACGACGTCGTGCTGGGCACCTTCCGGCATAGCGGGCTCCTGAACCCCGGCCAAGGCTATACGGTCAATCAGATGGTCCAGGTGAAGCCCGGCATGACGGGTGCGTTCCACGTGTTCGTGGTCGTGGATCAGAAGAAAGAGGTCTTCGAGGACGGGGTCACCGGCGACAACCTGCGGCAGCGGTCCGGCATCATTGACATCATGCCGATCCCGTACGCCGATCTGGAGATCAAGCTGGGCGCGATCCAGCAGCCGCTGATTAGCAATCAACCGTTGGATGTCCAGTGGACCGTGACCAACCTCAGCACGGCCTTGGCGCAGACCAGCACCGGCGAATGGACCGATCGCATCTACCTGGCTCCGGGCGCCGTCCTGCCGATGGACATGATCTCGGTCGCAGGCAGCAGCGTCGACCGCGTGGCGATCGGGGCCTTCCAGACCGTCATGCTGTGGAATCCCTCGAATGATCTGGTCACCACCCTGGGCACCCATGACGCGTCGATCCGGGCTCTGGCGACGCTGTCCACCGGCCTGCTGGCGACGGCCGACTATAAAGGCGTGGTGAAGATCTGGAATCCGAACACCGGAGCCTCGGCCGGGGCCAGTGCCCACGCCGGCCCCATCACGGCGCTGGCGGCTCTGGACGGCGGACGATTCGTTACGGCCGGTATGGACGGTCAGTTGATCCTGTGGAGGACCACCATCAATAGCGATGGAAAGTTGTCCCTGACGCGCGTCTCGACGTTGGCCACGGTCGGCGCGGGCCTCCACACGGTCCTGGCCCTGTCTGGAACGAGCGTGGCCTTTGCCGGGCAGGATGCCGTGGTCACGATCGTGGAGTTTGATCCTGTTAGCGGCAAGAAACAGGCCACAACGACGATGCGCGAACACAGCAAGTCGATCCGCGCTTTGGCCCGGCTGCCGGACAATCGCCTGGTATCTGCCGACGCCAGCGGGACGATCGTCGTCTGGAATCCGCAGACCGAGGAGCGGCGTCTGCTGTTCGGGCATTCCGATGTGGTCTCGGACCTGCTAGTCCTGGCCGATGGCCGCTTTGTCTCCGCGAGCTACGACGGCACGGTCCTGCTGTGGGACCTGACCCAAGACGCGCCGGTGCTGGTGGCCAAACATTCCACCCGCGTGCTCTCCGTCCAGATCCTGCTGGACGGCCGCATCGTGTCTACCGACGAGCAGGGGACCGTGCTGGTCAGCGAGCAGGACGACTCCGACAGCCTGCCGATCGGCCATCATACGGGGCCGGTTGTGTCGAGCCTGACGCTGGGCGACGGACGCGTGGTGACGGGCAGCGAAGACGGTACGCTCCGCGTCTGGACCCCGAACGGCAACGCACAGGCGACGATCATCGACCAATCCCGAGCGTACGGCTCGACCGTGAGTAAGCGGGCGTTTCAACCGGCGGTGTCTACGGAACTGTACGAGTTCAATCACATGGGCTTCCTGGGCGTCAGCGCCAGCTACCAGCGGGAGGATACCCAGACGCTGACCGACGGAATGGAGGGCCGGTTCTATTGCGTGGGCCGCACCGGCAGTCCCAGCGACGCCTTGAACGTGGATCCGTTCGAGTACATCTACAAGGCCAACAACGTCGATCTATCCCAGCCGTTTATCATCAGCCTGTCGACCCTGCCCGATTTGAAGGTCACCGATATCACGGTGCCCGCGCAGGCGGTCGAAGGTGCGATCGTGGATATCTCGTGGACGGTGGCCAATGTGGGCCATGCCACGGCCGACGGGCTGTGGTACGAGCGGGTCTATCTGCAGGAGGCCGGCAATCCGCGCGCTGCCTTGCTGCCCATCGCCACCTACCGGCACGAGAATCCGCTGGAGGCGGGCAAACAGTATACCCGGCATGAAGCCTTCCGCATTCCCGACCACCCCCACAATCTCTATAAGGTGATCGTGAAGGTCAACGCGGAGGAGTCGGTCTACGAAGGTGGCCAACTGGAAAACAATACGCTGGTCAGCAGCCAGACCATGGCCGTCAGCATCCTGCCGCGGGCCGACCTGCGCGTGGTCAAGATCGAAGCGCCGGCCGAGGCGGCGCCCGACGCCGTACTGACGGTCGCCTACCAGATCGGCAACTTCGGCACGGCCGCTACGTGGCAGTCGAGTTCCCAGCCCGCCTGGACCGACGCCGTCTACCTGTCGTTGGACACGACGGTCTCCGCGGACGATATCCTGCTCGGTTCTCAACTGCACCCGGCCGGGTTGGCGAGTGGCGAGACCGGACCGTTGCTGACGGTCCACATGACTCACACGATCCCGCTGCGGTATCGCGGAACCGTGTATATCCTGGTGGCGACCGATGCCACGGACGTGGTCAGCGAGTGGCCTAACAACGACAACAACGTCGCCTACCAACCCGTTTTCATCCAGCCGGAGGCGCTGCCGGACCTGGTCGTCGAGAACGTGAAGACGCCGAGCGAATCGGTGGGGCTGGCCGATGCCACCGAACACGCCCTCGTGGAAGTCCAATACGTGGTCACCAACCGCGGGGCCGGCGAGGCGAAGACCGGTTCCTGGGTGGAGACGGTCTGGCTGACCAACACGCCCCATCGCGCGAATCCGGGTCAGGGCGATGTGAAGCTGGAAATCATCCAGGAGCTCGGCGCGGACGGCAAACCACTGCTCGGCACGGACGGCAAACCGATCCCCGAGTTCAAGCCGGACACGCGGGAAATCCCCAACTCCCGCGTGTTCGTCGATCCGGACGGCGACGGCTTGCTGGATGTGAACGCCGGGTACACGCGGCGGCTGAAGGTGCGGCTGCCCGACCTGATCGAGTCGGGGATCTACTACATCATGCCCTGGATCGATCCCTACGACCAGGTCAAGGAAGACTCGCTGGCGATCAATGTCAACCCGGATGACCCGAACGAGATCGACAGCAGCAACTACCGCGGCACGCCCATCACCCTGATCGCGGCGCGGCCCGATCTGCAGGTCACCGCGGTGGGCGTAACCGGCGCGCATCCCGACGGTTCGGCAATCGCGGCTGGCGGCGTAATCCACGGCGGCGACAAAATCGCGGTGACTTGGACCGTCGAGAATCATGGCAACGGTGCCGCCCGGCCCGGCGGCTGGACCGACAGCATCTACCTGTCGCCCATCCCCAATCCTCAGACGGAGAAAGAATGGGGCCAAACCCTGCTGCTGGGAGCGGTGCGCTGCAGCGAGGAGGGCCTGTCGTCCTATGCGCCCGACCTGGACCCGGAGCAGTACATCTACTCGTATACACGGACTCTGGAGACGACGCTGACCCCGTCGGCCGAAGGCCGCTACATTGTCGTCAAGACGAACTCGTCGCCGCGACCTCAGGCTTACTCCTTCACCAACTTGTTCGTGGACGGCGTGTTCAGTTTCCTCGGGCGACTCGTGGGAGCGGCCAACCTGCAGACGGCACTTGCCCAAGCGGGTATTGAAGATCCCCGATATGCGAAGACGGATACGGTCCACCTGGAGGAACTGACCGAGATCAATAACGTCCGCTCGGCAGCGCAGATCGTCCAGCCGTCGCTGGCCGACCTGGTGGTCGTCTCGTACGAGGTCCTCACGGCCCCGGTCTATTCCGGCCAGCCTGTGACGCTCCGCTACACGGTCCGCAACGAGAGCGACTATCCCGTCTGGACAGGTACGGACTACTGGAAGGACCATATTTGGATCTCCGCCGACCCGGTCTGGGATCCGGACAGCGCTGTGGGCCGCGCCACCTACCTCGGTACGGTCGTCACGCCGCACGCCCCCTGCATCGGCCCAGGCCAGGAGTATACGGTTGAGTTCAAAGCCATCCTGCCGGAAGGAGTGAGCGGAGATTACTATTTCTGGATCCACCTGGACGCCCATCGGGATTACGATTTTTTGCACAGCTACCCGCCCGTCGTCGACACCGGCTGGCTGCCGGCGAACACGGGGTCCAATGAAGAGCAGAAGGACTATTTCAGCCGCTGGGCCTACGAGGACCCGTTTAACAACGTTTCGCCGGTTCCGGTGAACGTGGTCTACCGGGAAGCGGACCTGGTGCTGGCGAACGTGCAGTACCCGGCGTCGATCGCGACGGGCGGACAACTGCCGGTGACCTATCGCGTGGAGAACCAGGGCGCTCGGGACACGCGTCAGGATGTCTGGTACGATCGCGTCTATCTCTCTCGCGACCCGTCGCTGGACGAAGATGATCTGCTGGTCTGGGACGGGCAGCACAAGGGTGTGCTGGCGGCGGGCGCCAACTACTCGAACACCGTCAACGTGTCCTTACCGGACGCTGTCTCCGGTGACTTCTACTTGCTGGTCTACACGGATGCCGTCGCCCATCGGGCCGATCCGGACTCCGGCATCTACAGCGACATCGGCTACGAGCAACTGGGGCTCGAGTTCGCCAAGATCAAGACCCTCAAGTACAACGACGACGAATACTGGGACCATGTGTCCGAGCGCCGGCGGCAGATGGCCAAAGGCGAGATCGCCGAATACGAGTACGAAGGCAACAACCTGGCCTCGTCGCCCTTGTCGATCCAGGTTTGGACGCCGACCGATCTGCAAGTGGCGGAGGTCGTCGTGCCGGCCCACGTCGGTTACGGCGAGCAGCTGAATGTCGTGTACACGGTGGTCAACGCCGGCGGCAGCACCGCTCCCAGCAACTCGAACTGGGTCGATCACGTCTACCTGTCCCGCGACGAGTACCTGGACATCAACGCCGACCGCTACCTGGGCCAATTCCCCCATGGCGGCGGGCTGGCTGCCGGCGCGCGCTATTCGCAGCGGGGCACCGTGACCATTCCCACCGACCTGCTGGGAGCCTGGTACGTCTTCGTCATCACCGATCCGCCGGGCCGGACGGGACACGGCGACGTGATCGAAGGCAACCACGAGCGAAATAACGCCACGGCCAGTCCGCAGCAGGTGGTCATCGACGTGCCGCCGCCCACGGACTTGCAGGTAAAACAGGTGACCGTGCCGCCGCACGGGCCCGGTGGGTCGACCGACACGCTGCTGGCCGGAAACGAATTCACCGTCAGCTGGATGGTCGCCAACGTCGGTGGCCGCGAGACGTCGGGCTTCTGGTCGGACTCGGTGTACCTCTCGGCCAACGAGAAATGGGATGTCAACGACATCCTGCTCAAGACCGTGCCGCACGAAGGCTCACTCAAGCCGGGCGAGGCCTATACAGGCCAGCTCACGGCCACGCTGCCGCCGGTGCTGGACGGCAACTACCGCGTCATCGTCCGGACGGACATCTACAACCAGGTCTGGGAGGACGAGTACGACCGCAACAACTCGACGACCTCGGACGATGTCATGACGGTGGCCGTGCCCGAGCTGCCGCTGGATGGCTCGCTAGCCACCTCCATGAGCACCGGGCAGGAGCGTCTGTACCGCATCCGCAATGTGGCGGACGATCAGACGCTGCGGGTCGCGCTCCAGGCGGCCGACGCGAAGGCCCAGCACGAACTGTTCGTGCGGCATGAAGCCGTGCCGACCGGTTACGCCGCGGATGAATTCGCCTACCGGGGCGGCGTGGCCGCAACGCAAGACGTGCTCGTGCCGCTGACGGAACCCGGCACCTACTACGTGCTGGTACGCGGCTTCAACGATCCCCGGCCCAATACGCCGGTGACCCTGTCGGCCAAGTACCTGCCGCTGTCCATCACCGACGTTCACACCGACGTCGGCGGTGCAGGCAAGTACGTCACGGTGACCATCGAAGGCGCTCGGTTCCAGACCATGAATGAATCGAACGCCGTGGCGATTCGGCTCACGCGGCCCGGCTTCACGGACGTGATCCCCAAGCAATGGAAGATCTTCGACGCGACGAAGATCATGGCTACGTTCGATTTCACGGGCGTGCCCTACGGACTGTACGACTTGACGATCACCAACGCCGGCAGCGCAGGCGCCGCCGGCGAAACAGTGACCGTCCCCTACCGGTTCCTAGTCGAGCCGATGATCGAGCCGGAGGTCACGATCGGTATCGGCGGCTCGCGCACCATCCTGGCGGGAGGCACCGAGACCTACAGCGTCGCCTTGGCCAACCTGGGTAATCTGGACGCGCCCTACACGTTCTTCCAGATCGGGCTTCCGGAGATGGGGCTCAACGAGGCTGACTTCAGTACCGGCAAGCTCGTTGGGGTATACGATTTGCCCTATGCTATTCTGACCAATAACGTGCGAGGAGGCCCGGAGCAGGGCACGTTGAGCACCCAGAACATCCCCTGGGCGGAACTGAAATCGTCCATCAATACCAGCGGCACGAACGTCGTTTCCGGATATGCGTACAACATCCCGGCGGACGGCTTCACCGGCTTCACGTTCAACGTGTCGACCTATCCGCTGCTGAAAGCGTTTTACGATCAGGATTGGACGGCGCTGGTCCAGATCATCTATGCCATGTACCCGGAGCATGCGAAAGCGGAGACGTTGAGCGCCGGGCCGGAAGCGCTGGACCTGGTTCATGACACTTGGTACGCACTCTATCTAGCCGGGCCGTTGTTGCCGGATCCGCTTACCACCTACTACATCCCGTTCGAGACGAATCTGTTCGCCACGGCGACCAGCCTGACGCGCGACGAGTTCATCGCCCAACTCCAGACCGAAGCGGAAACACTGCGCCAAGGGGTGCTGGCCAGCAGCGAAGCCTCCCCGGCCCTGCTGACGATCGCCGCGGACCAGACGCTGTGGGCGAACATGTATCTGACGGCGATGGAAGAAGCGGGGATCCTGCGACCCGAAGACACGCCGCCGGCCATCCGTGAGAATCCGCAGATCGTCAGCCTGATCTCGATGCTGTCCACGGGCATCCTGGCCGGACCGGCCGGCGATGAGTACCTGCAGACCCAGGACCTGACGGAGTTCTTCAGCCAGATCCGCAAATGGTACGGAAACGACGACTCTCGGATCACGGAGTACGCGTCCTACTTGGAGAACCAGAACGGCGTGCCCGTCTTCCCGGCCTCGGCCGACTACGACCTGGGACTCAGCAACCCCACCCACTTCGAGGCGTTCCATGTCTATGTGCCGTGGATTCCTTTCGAGAGTCGCGCCGCGCTCGAACCGGGCGCGGCGGAGAAAGCCGTGTTCTGGACGAAGGACACGGGCACGCTGCAGAAAATCGACTTCAGCGAGTACCTGCGGGTCCGCGCCACGCAGACCGGCTCGGTCGATATCGCCGGGCCGACGACCAGCGAGACCAACGGCTTCGTGCCGGTGTCCACGGCCCTGCCCTATACGGTCCAGTTCCAGAACGATATGTCCGCCTCGACGTACGTGGCCGAGCTGCGGGTGGTGACCCAGTTGGATGACGTGCTCGACCCGGTGCTGTTCCGCCTGGGCGACATGCAGCTCGGCGACATCGCGATCGACGTGCCGCAGAATGTGGGCATGTTCCAGCACGAGTACGACTTCGCGGCGACCCGCGGGTTCCTGCTGCGCGTGAGCGCCGGGGTGGACATCGAATCGGGCACTGCGACGTGGCTGTTCCAAGCCATCGATCCCAAGACCCGCGAGCTGATCAAGGATCCCGGCCTCGGCCTGTTGCCCCCCAACAACGCCCAAGGCGCCGGGGCCGGCTTCGTATCTTACACGGTCCAGGCCCACAGCGACGTCGTGACCGGCACCCAGCTCGTGTCGCAAGCCCGCGTCTTTTTCGACAAAGCGGCGCCGCAGGAGACGGGCGTCAGTTCCGTGCCCCTGGATGCCGTCGCGCCGACCACGAAGTTCACGGCGAAGCAACTGCCGGCGCCGGCCGCCCGGCCGAATCCAGATCAGGTCAACTTCCAGGTCGATTGGGCGGCCCGCGACGACGCGCTCGGTTGCGGCGATGACCTGTTCGGCCGCGGCGATGACGTCTTCGGTGGCGACACAATCAATGGTCAATGTGCCGTCGCGCGTGAGTTTTTCCTTGCTGACCTTAATCGGCCGATAATCCGCCACCGCTGCCGCCATAATGAGCAAATCATGGGTAGCAAA
>JAPLNJ010000701.1 GCA_026692885.1 Planctomycetota bacterium
CGAAGGTGAAAGCCAGCAGCCTATGCCGAGTTGTTCGCGACCGCTGCGCCGAGTAGAATCCGTGCGTCGCGCGTCACCCTCACGATTAGAAAGCTCTCCATGCCCAACCCCTGCTTCATCCCGACAGGATATCGTCCGGCACTTGAGATCCGCGCCTTGGAATCGGCCATCAAGGACATCAAGGACTTCTTCGAGCGGGCCTTGGCCGGGGCGTTGAACCTGCACCGCGTGACCGCTCCGCTGTTCGTCCGCAGCGATACCGGTATCAACGACGACTTGAACGGCGTGGAACGGCCGGTTCGGTTTCCCGTCAAGGAAGACGGTGATGCCCAGGTCGAGATTGTGCAGTCCCTGGCCAAATGGAAACGTCTGGCTCTGGCCCGTTACGGTTTTCAGCCCGGCGAGGGGCTGTACACGGACATGAACGCGCTGCGGCCGGACGAGACCTTGGATAACATCCACTCGATCTATGTAGATCAGTGGGACTGGGAACAGATTCTGTGGCCGGACCGGCGGCACCTGCAGACGCTGAAGGACGCAGTCGAGGCAATCTATGGTGCGATCTGCCGCACGGAATTTCACATCGCCTCGCAGCACCCCCAGATCCGCCCGATCCTGCCGGAACGCATCAGCTTCATCACCTCGGAAGAGCTGTGTGCACGGTATCCGGACCTCCCGCCGCGAGAGCGCGAGAATCGCGTCTGTCAAGAGCTGCAAGCCGTGTTCGTCATTGGGATTGGGGCCGACCTGGCGGACGGCCAGCCGCATGATGGACGCGCTCCGGACTACGACGACTGGCTCACGCCGAACAGTGACGGCGGCCGGGGGCTTAACGGCGACCTGCTGTTATGGAATCCGGTGTTGCAGCGCGCCTTTGAAATCTCGTCCATGGGGATTCGCGTCGATCCGGAGACGCTGCTGACCCAACTGCAGATCCGCGGTCTTTCCGCGCGGCAGGAATTGCCGTTCCACCGCCTGCTTCTGGCCGACGGATTGCCGCAGACGATGGGCGGCGGGATTGGCCAGTCAAGACTGTGCATGTTCTTCCTCCGGACGGCTCACGTGGGCGAGGTGGCCTGTGGGATCTGGCCGGACGAAATGGTCCAGCGGTGTGCCGAGGCAAACATCACGCTCTTGTGAACCCCCGCCGTTGTTTTCCTGACAAGAAAGCAGAGGGTTGGGGTGAGGGGCCGAAGGGCAAATGCCGAAGTTATTCTTCGGTTGTTCCTTAGGGAGAATTTCGCGTGCCCATCTACGAGTTCTACTGTGCGAAGTGCCATGCGGTGTTTAGTTTTCTGTCTCGGACCATCAATACCTCCAAGCGTCCGGCCTGTCCCCGTTGTCGCCGCCCGGACCTGGAACGTCAGGTGTCTCGCTTCGCAATTTCCAAGGGCCGCAGCGAAGAACCCGCACCCGCAGAGGACCTGCCGGATCTCGCTGAAGAAAAGATGGAGCGGGTCATGGCGGAGTTGGAACGCGAGAGCGCTGGCCTTGATGAGGATAACCCCCAGCAGATGGCCCGCGTGATGCGCCGGCTGTTCGAGAGCTCTGGCCTGCCGTTGGGCGGGCGCATGGAGGAGGCGTTCCGGCGTATGGAGAGCGGCGAAGACCCGGATGAGATCGAGCAGGAGATGGGAGACTTGCTGGACGGAGAGGAACCCCTGCCGGGTGAGGCCGGCGGTAAATTGCGCCGCCTGGTGCGAAAGCTAAAGCCGCCTGAAGTGGACGAGACGCTGTACGAGCTTTGAGTTGTAAGGACACAGCCTACACAACCGTTTCCCCACAGCAGCCAACGGTGCATGATGTTTCTGAAAGCACAAGGTGCCTGCCTGTTCGCAATGCTCAGCGCCGTACTGGCTTTCGGCGCGGACGCCCCGCTGGTCGAGCAACCGCCCGCTGCGTCACCGATAGACAACCCGGCGCAACAGGTCGCCCAGGTCGACACGCTCATCCAGCAGGCTCTGGAAAAGCAGCGGATCCCGGGGCTTTCACTGGCGGTGGTCAAGGACGGCCAACTGATCCTGGCTAAAGGCTACGGGCTGGCCAACGTCGAACTGCACGTGCCCGCCACACCGGAGACCGTCTATCAAATGCAGTCGATCACCAAGTCGTTCACGGCCAGCGGAATTATGCTGCTGGCGGAAGAGGGCAAGCTGGACCTGGACGACAAAGTCAGCCAGCATCTGGACGGCACGCCAGAGAGCTGGAAAGTGATCACCGTGCGACACCTGCTGACGCACACCTCGGGGATCAAAGACTTCATCAACGAACCGACCGCCAGCCTGCGTCTGGACGTGAGCGAAGAGGACGTCCTGAAGGCGACCGCGGCTCGCCCGTTGAACTTCCCGCCTGGCGAGCAACATGCCTACAGCAACACGAACTATCACCTGCTGGCGATGATTATTCGCAAGCTGACCGGCCAATCCTACGGCGATTTTCTGCGCGAGCGGATCTTCGATCCCTTGGGGATGACGGACACTCGCGTAATCAGTCTGTCCGACATCATCCCGAACCGCGCGGCCGGATACCTGTTGGCCAAAGACGGCTGGCGGAACGGTGAGTTCATCGCCCCTTCGATCCTCGGCTACGGCGGCGGCGGACTGCGGTCCACGGTCCCGGACATGGCCAAGTGGGACGCGGCGCTGGACACAGAACGGGTGCTGAAAAGGGCCGCGCTGGAGCAGATGTGGACGCCCGCCAAGCTGAACAACGGTCAGACGGCCGTGTACGGGTTTGGCTGGGGCCTGCGCCGGATTCGCGGCCACCGCTGCGTCTCGCACACCGGCGGGCACGTCACGGGCTTCGCTACCGTCATCAGCCGTTTCGTGGACGACCGGCTGACGGTGATCATGTTCAGCAACGGCCGCCACGCCCAGGTCGGCCGCCTGGCCGAGCAGGTGGCCGGAGTCTACGTGCCCAGTCTCGCGCCGCCGGTGTATCAGCCCATTGAGGACAAAGAGCCCCAGGTCGGGGTGCGGCTCAAGGAGATCTACGCGAGCCTGGCCGAAGGTAAGCCCGACGACAAGTCGTTCACGCCGGAGATGATGAAGGTGCTCGCGTCGCAGCACGAGCAACTGCAGCAACTAGCCCGAACGCTCGGCCCACTGCAGTCGCTGGTGCTAGTCGAACGCGCGGACGAGGGCGAACTGCGGCTCTATCGCTATCGCGCGACCTATCAGAACGGCAAGAACACGGTCGTCCTGAGCCTTACCAAGCACGAAGCGATTTCCGGGTTGCGACTGGAACCGGAGTAACGCACGTAGGTCAGGCTTTCCAGCCTGACGCGCAACAAGTGTCGGCCTGGAAAGGCTGACCTACCAACCAGCCTGACGCGGAATACACGTCAACCTGGAAAGGCTGCAAACGGCCAGAATTCTGGTGAATTCTGCTACTCGCAACTTCAGAGCCCCGCGGCGAACACGGCATCCACGGAAGCGGTGAAACCCGGCAAGATCGCCGAGGTCGCGGTCGTGCCACGACCGAACTCGCCGTGCACCCGGTAGGTCGCGTCGTCGAGGGCCAACACGATGATCTGATGTTCCAGGGGATCGACGATCCAGTACTCGGCGACGCCCGCCTGCGCGTATTCCCGGCGTTTCGTTTCCAGGTCACGCTGCCGATCCTCGTCGTCCTCGCTGACCACTTCCACGACCAAGTCAGCTCCCCGGGGTTGATGGTGGGGATCGGCAATCCGGCCCGGTTTCAGGTACGCAATGTCCGGATCACGGAACTTGCCGGGCCAGAGGCGAATAGGCAGCGGGGCGAAGAACACTTCTCCCGATCCCGAAGCGATCACGCAAGTCTCCAGTAACCGGAAGAGAAACCTGACAATCCTTTGATGGAAGGGACTCGGCATGGACAGCACCTCAATGGTGCCGTCGGACAATTCTACGAGCTGGTTGGTCCGCTTCTGCAACGCCAGGTATTCAGCCTCCGACCATTGCCCCTGCGATGGGAAGAGCAAAGCAATTCCCCAGGAGGGTTCGCCTAGCCCCGCAGGCGGCGGTCGCGAAACAGTCGTGGGTAGCGTCGCGGTCTTCATCAATCGAACCCTTCCCGTCGAGTACTTGCCTGGCCAACCGCCCAGCGGCAGCGATCAGCCGATGTTGAAATTCTATCCGCAATCGCCCCTCCCGTGCCAGTCCGCCGTCCCGCGTTGTCCGCCCAAAAGGGCAGTGGGGGAGTTGACCTGCGGAAAAGTCTCCGTATCTTGGCTGGTTGTAGCAAGCTGCTCTCCAACCCACCGAAAGGAAAACCATGCATACTTCACGGCGTTTGTTTCTCAAACAGGCCGCTGCGTCGGCGGTCGCTATCCCGTTCATCCTGCCGTCGCGCATCTGGGCGGCGGAGACCAAGCCCAATTCGAAGCTGACGATGGGCTTTATCGGCATGGGCACGCAGAACCGTGGCCTGTTGGGCGGGTTTTTGGGACAGGACACCAAAGTCCTCGCGGTCTGCGACGTGGACACCAACCGTCGCGACGCTGCCAAGCAGCGGGTGGACGAGTTCTATGCCCAGAAGGGTGAGCAGGGCAGCGCCTGTGCGGCCTGCAACGATTTCCGCGAAATCATCGACCGCAAGGATATCAACGCGGTCTGCATCGCCACGCCGGACCACTGGCACGCGATCATCACCCTGGCCGCCTTGCGAGCTGGCAAGGATGTCTACTGCGAGAAGCCGCTGACACACAATATCCACGAAGCGGTGGAGGTCATCCGGGCGGTGGACGCGAATCAACGTGTTCTGCAAACGGGTTCGATGCAGCGCTCCTCGAAGGAGTTTCGCGTGGCCTGCGAACTGGTGCAAAACGGCGCCATCGGCAAGTTAGAACGCGTTGAATGCGCCTTCGGTAATCCTGGTGTTCCGTGCGAACTGCCCGAGGAACCGGCGGAGCCAGGGTTGGATTGGAATCTGTGGGTGGGGCCGGCGGGCCTGCGGCCCTATAACTCGGTGCTTAGCCCGCGTGGTCTGCACAAGCACTTTCCGAACTGGCGGTCCTACCGGGAATTCGGTGGCGGCATGGTCACCGACTGGGGCGCGCACCATTTGGACATCGCCCAGTGGGGACTCGGCATGGACGACAGCGGCCCGGTGGAAGTGCTGCCGCCGGAGAAGGCGGGCGCCAAACGTGGCGCCAAGTTGGTCTATGCCAACGGCGTGACGGTGGAACATAAGGACTGCTTCGGCGTGCACTTCTACGGCACTGAGGGCGAAGTCCAGGTGAACCGCGGCAAATTCACCTTCAAGCGGGGCGACGAGATGCTGGCCGCTTTCACGGGCCAAAAAGACACGTCCTGC
Source organism: Planctomycetota bacterium (assembly GCA_026692885.1). The sequence goes on from JAPLNJ010000701.1 coordinate 5,299, forward strand.
GCCGCCGAGGTGCAGAAGGCGGAGCGGGCCTTCCTGCAGGATGCGAAAATCAAACTCTACGTCAGCAAGAACCACCTCTCCGATTTTCTGGAGTGCGTGCAGTCTCGCAAGAAGCCGATCACCAGCGAGCAGGTGGGAGGTCGCTCGGCGATCTGCTGCCATCTGATGAATCAGGCTTACTACAACGGGCAGAAGCTGAAGTGGGACCCTGCGAAGTTTGTCTTCGTGGACGGCACGGGCAATCCCAAGTGGCTGACGCGCGACTACCGCAATCCGTGGAGTGTCTGACCAGCGCATGACTCGTGTCGGCAGCAAGTCTTGAGGCGCAACGCCCCGCACGTCCCGGTTCCACCGGACGGTGCGGGGCTCCGATGGAATTCCGGCCCGTTGTTTCCGCGCAGATCCTTACACGTTTCCGCCGGCACCAGGCCACGTCTTCAGCCAAGCCGGGCCACGTCTTCAGCCAAGTCAGCCAAGACGTTTTCCCAATCCTCGAACCAACGCTCGGCGTGACGCGAGAAAAGTGCACGCGACGCAATCCGGTCACCGGGCACCGTAGCTGCCGTCGAAATTGCCGGGGCGGGCGCCAGTTCCTGCGGTGTTCGCGCGGAATTCTCGGCGGCGAGACGGTTGCTCGCCCAGCGAATTGCGAAGAGATTCGCGGCCAAGCCGCGCAGTGCCGTGTCGGTCGGCACGGTGGGTGCGGCGGGCGTCGCGATCGCGCGGAGTCGCAGCGCTGCGGCTCCGGCCGCCTCGCCCTCCGCCGCGATCTTGGGCGGATTGTTGATGTAGTTGATGACCAGCAGCACATCGATTGGCTGCAACTGCCCATCGCCGTTGGGATCGAAGAACGGCGCCAGCGAGTCGGCCGCACGCGCGGCTGGCAGGCTGCCATCGGGGCGGCGGATGGTGGGATTGTTCAACTCACTGATCAGTACCAATACGTCCAGCGCGGCCACTGTGCCATCCTGGTCCACGTCGCACGCTAGTCGCGGGTTCTGCCACGGGTGAGGATTGGCCGTCACGGTGAGCGTGAACGTCACCTGCGCCGTGTCGGTCCGTGCATCGCCAGGTCCACCATCGCTGACCTGCACGGTCAGGACAAGTTGGGAGATCGCCGATTGCGTCAGGTTGTTCGGATCGACAACTGTAATTCGGCCAGTATCGTCCACTCCGAAAATGCCCAGCCCGTTGCCTCCGGTAATACGGTAAGCAAACCCTCCGTGCGTCGCGTCGCCGTCGGTGGCCGACACTGTGCCGACGACGGTGCCAGCGGCGATGTTCTCTGCCACATTGAATGTCGCATCGTCCAGCACGGGTGCGAACTCGTTGACATCGGTCACCGTCACCACCACAGCCTGCGTCAGCTCCAGACCTCCGGCGTCGCGGGCCGTCACATTCATGCGGACGGTCGGTTCGGCTTCGCAGTCCAGACTCTGTCCGGCCCGCAGCTTCAACAGACGCCCGCCGAGAATCTCAAATCGTCCATCGCTGACCGTCAACTGGTAGGTGTCTCCCACGTCCTGGTCGCTGGCGGTCAACATTCCGATCAGGGCGCCAACAGCATTTTCGCTGACCGTCGCCGGGGCCAACACCACCGCCGTCGGCCGATCGTTGACCGAGGCCACCTCGATCCCGACCGTCGCCGTACTCTGGCCTCCCTGGCCGTCGTCCAAGGTGTAGGTGAAGTGGTCCCGCCCGTGAAAATCGGCCTCCGGCTGGAACGTCACCCGTTGGTTCGACGAATCGTTCGCCACCGCGCCGTGAGTCGCCGAACCCACCGCAGCCATCGTCCACCCGGCACGCGGCGAGTCCACATCGCTGTCGTTCTGGAACAAGGTGCTCCACGGAATCTCCAGCAACGTATCCTCGTCGGTGCTCAGCTCGTCGTTGCGGGCGAGTGGCGGATCGTTGACGGCTTGGACCGTGACCGTGAACGACTGGACGAAGCTCCCGTTGTCCCCTGTGGTCGCTAAGTCGCCATCCAGTCCGCCGTCGGTGACCGTCACCGTGATTATCGTCTGGCCACTACGGTCTGCGGCCGGTCGGAACTTCAGCTGACCGCTGGTTGCCGGTGACGTGTAGACCACGGTCGGCGTCGGGATCAGCGTGGTCGAGTCGCTGCCGACGGTGACCCGCAGCGGCTGGTCGCCGTCCCCGCCGGTCGTGATACCCGTCAGAGTGACCACTTGTTCCGTCGCGTCCTCGTCCAGCGTCGCATTGCCGATCGCGTCCAGCGTGGGAGGCCGGCTCACGGCGCGGACCACCACGGCCATCACGCGGGACAAGGAGGCGTTGTCCGCCACGGTGGCCAAGTCCCCGTCCAAGCCGCCATCGGTGACCGTAACCGTAATCAGCGCGCTCCCACTGCGATGGGCGGCCGGGGTGAATCGCAGCGTGGCCGTCGTCGCCGGGCTGCTGTAGGTCGCGGACAAGTCCGGCAGCAATTGAGCGTCGCTCGTCGTGGCCGTCACGCGTAACGGCTGCGATTCGCCGCCGCCCGCCGTGATTCCGGCCAAGCTCACCGTCTGCTGCGGGGCATCCTCGTCCAGCGTCAGGACCGTCGGCAAGGCGTCAAGCGTGGGCGGGTCATTCAGCGACAGGACGGTGACGGTGAAGGACTGGGACGTCGCGGCGTTGTCGTCCGGCGTCGCCAGATCGTTGTCCAGCCCGCCATCCGTCACGGTCACCGTAATCACGGTCTGTCCGAACTGATCCGCGGTTGGCGTAAACGTCAGCGTCCCCGTCGCCGCGGGAGAGGTGTAGTTGACGGTCACCGTCGAAATCAGCGCCGCATTGCTGCTGCCGACCGTCACGCGGAGGACTTGCGTCTCGCCGGCGCCGGCCGTGATACCGCCGAGCGTGATGGTCTGCGGCCCAGCGTCCTCGTTCAGGGACCCTGGGTTGCCGAGCGGGTCGAGCGTCGGGACGCTGTTGACGAGCCGGAACCCAAAATCCACGCCAGTGACCGTCTCGACGCCCGTCAGGCCCAGACGTTGGGCGCCGCCGAGGAGCCGATTCAAATGCACGGCCACACTGTTGTCGGTGCTGTTGGCAATCGCCAAGTCGGTCGTTCCGTTATGATCCAGATCACCGGTCGCCAGCGAGATCTGCGAGGCGCCCAGGAAATTCGCCACCCCGAAGCTTTCCGCCGGTGCAAACTCGAAGATGCCTTGGCTCAGCCGGTTTCGCAGGATGCCGACCTTCTGCGACTTCCCGCTGGTCACCAGCAGATCCAGGTCGCCGTCGCCGTCGATGTCGGCGGCATCCAGATCCATCGGGCCGGACCCACCGGACAGTGTGGCCACGGCCTGGAAGGTGCCGTTGCCCAGACCGCGGCAGACCGTCACGTTGTCCGACAGGAAGTTCGCCACGGCCAGGTCGAGATGCCCATCGCCGTTGAGATCTCGAGCCACGATGGCCGACGGCCCGAAGCCGACGGAACAAGCGACTTGCGATTGGAACGCGCCGTTGCTGCCGGCCAGCAGCACTCGCACGTTTCCCAGGTCGCCGCCCTGCGGATACATTCCGAAGTCCGCCACGACCAAGTCCAGGCGCCCGTCCTCATTGAAATCCCCGCTGGCGACACCGAACGGACGGTTACCGGTGGCCGGAGCCGCGATGTCCGCGGTGAACCGGCCCTGGCCGTCGTTACGCAGGATCGACACGGTATTGTTCCATTCGTTGGTCACGACCAGATCCAGATTGCCATCGCCGTCCAGGTCGGCGCCGGCCACGGAATTGGGCAGCGTGCCGACCGTGACATACGTCTCGCTGGCGAAGTGGCTGCCGTCGAAGTCCAGTAGGATCGTCACATTGGAGGACAAGTTGTTGACCACGGCCAGATCCGCTCCGCCTTGACCGTTGAAGTCGCCGGCCAGGATTGCTATGGGGCCGACCCCGCGTGGTGCCGTGGTGGGCCGGCCCGACGGGGCCAGCGAAATCTCGAGGGGCGGCTGAGGAAACGCTCCGTTTCGGTCGTTCAGCAGTAGCGAGACGGCATTGCGGTCGAACACGGCCACAGCCAGATCCCCGGCCCCATCGCGGTTGAAGTCCCCGACGGCCACGTCTTGCGGACTGCCCAGTTGACTGCCCGGCGCCGCCAGCGAATAGACCTGCTTCTCGAAGTGATTTCCCACCGGCGAAAGCTGCTGGTAATGGGGCACTTCGAGCACGCGCACGGTGTAGGGACGATTGCCCAAATTCGCAAAAACGTACTGCCCGCTTTCATCCACAGTCGGCGTGTTTGGATCATCCGCGGCGGAAACGGCGCGCGGTTCGTTAAACTGTCGCACGCGATCGTCGTTGGCGTCCAGGAACACCGTGACGTCGCTGAGTCCCGATTCTCCCGCGTCTTGTCGGCCATTGCCGTTCCCATCGGCAAACACCCGGCCGGAGACGACGGCATTCTCGAATTGGCCGCCCGTCTGGGCCCGGCGGATGCCGAAATCGCGATCGGTCACCGAGCCGCCGGCAGGCAGGAAGACTTTCCACACGCCCTGCTCGGCGGCCGTCGGCAGCACCAACGTAAACCCGTCGGGGACGATGACACCGACTTGGTAGTCCCTGTACGACGCCAACTGCGAGAAGACGAAGATTCCGTCTGCGGCTGTTTGGGTGGCGGGTTCGCCGGCGTCCAACCGCCCGTTTCCGTTCGTATCGAGATAGACAGTACTGCCTTGCCGTTCAGGTTCTCCGGCATCGTAAACCCCGTCGGCAATAACATCCTCGAAGATTCGCCCGCGAATCTCGCCGGGATTTGGCGCCAGCCCGAAATCGACGTTGGTCAACACCTGACCTGCATACAGCCCAACCACAATCGCGTCGACCGCCGTGGTTTTGCGGTTCGGAACGATGAACGCATCCTCCCAGCCGTCCAGGTCGTTCGGGACCAGATTAGACGCATCGGTTTGAAAGGCGACAAATCGGCCGTCCGCGCTCAACGACGTAAACCCGGTATTCCCGTTCCCCTGGCTCCCGTCCGCGGCGACGCTGACCCGTTCCAAAGTGTGATCCTGACGATCACAAACAAAAGTATCCGTGAACCCATTGGTGTCTCCGGGCACCAGGTTGGACGCCAGAGAATAAAACGCGACAAAGCGGCCATCCCCACTGATGGAGGGCAATGTGCTCCACGCATTGGCTTGCGTACCGTCGTTGGCCACGCTGAGCCGCTCGAGCGTGCCGCTGTGCCGATCACGGACGAACACATCCCCCTGACCGTTGGTATCTCCCGGCAGCAGATTCGAGGCGTCGGAGGTAAACGCAACGAACCGTCCGTCGGCGCTGATCGCCGGATAACCGCTGCCGCCGTTGCTAAGCGTACCGTCCGCGGCTGCGCTGACTAGTTCCAACGAACGGTTCTGGCGGTCAAAGACGAAGACGTTCGCGGCACCATTGGTGTCAGTGGTCACCAACGGCGCGCCGGAGACAAACGCTACGAATCGCCCGTCGGCGCTGAGGACCGGAGAATCGCCTCCGCCGCTGGACGGCATGCCATCCGCCGCCATGCTGATCCGTTCCAGCGTACCGTTCTGCCGATCGCGGACAAACGCGTCCGGCGCATTGTTGGTATCTCCGGGAAACAAGTTGGTGGCCCGCGAGGAAAATGCGATGAATCGTCCGTTAGCGCTGATGGATGGTCTGTCGCTCCAGGACTGGCCGCTCCAGCCGTTGCCTCGTGTACCGTCCGTGGCTACGCTGACCAACTCGACGGTGCGTTTCTGTCGATCGTAGACGAATACGTCGTAGACTCCGTTTGTATCTTCCGGCACCAAGTTCGAAGCCGAGGAGGTGAACGCGACGAAGCGTCCGTCCGCACTGATCGACGGATTGCTGCTACTCCCATTCGCTTGGTTCCCGTGATCATCAAGGCTGACCAATTCCAACGTATCCGTCTGTCGATCAGAGACGACGATGTCATAGGCATTGTTCGTGTCTCCGGGTATCAAGTTGGCAGACCCGCCTTCGAAGGCGACAAAACGCCCATCGGCGCTCAACGCGGGGCTAAAGCTCTGGCCGCCCCCTGGCCCGCCAGTCGCAGTGCGGTCAACCATTTCGATCCCCGCCGTGGTCTGCGACCACCCGGGCAACAGATTGACGGCGGCCCAATACGATCCCGGCGCTAGAGCGCTGAAGGAATACAGCCCTTGCTCCACGACGTTGGTCGTGAGCGAATCATCCGCTTGCGTGGTCGCCGCCGGTTCCCCCAGGTCGTAGCGCCCATTCTTGTCGGCGTCGAGATACACGAATTGATCGGTCAGGCCCGGCTCGTTGGTATCCCGTCTTCCATCGCGGTCGAGATCCTGAAAGATGGTTCCCCAGATCTCGCCGGCAAATGCCTCGAAAGCCCCCACGTCCGTACGGGCCCCGAGCGCCCCATCGCCGTCCTGGGGACGCACCACGCCACGCTGATCTTCGACGGCGTCGTCGGCTGGATCCGCAACGTCGATGGCGGGACTTCCCGGCAGCAAAGCATACGTCCAGGTCACACCTCCGTTCGCCTGGAGCGGCCCCAGTAGTTTGGGTGCAAATCGATCGATTTGGTCGCCGATCTGAGCAGCGAAATAGGAGAAGAAGAACTGGTCTACCGATTCCAGAAGATTGTAGCCCGCAGACTCGACCCCCCAGCCGATATCGTCAGGCACGCCGGCCGTCACATTCAGATTGTCGGCGAACAGTACATTGTGAATGCGAACGCTGCCAACGACCGCGGCTCCTGCCGTGGTTCTGTTTTCGGCTACGGTGACATGCTCGAAGACAGCTGCAGACGGCATAACTAGGCTCGGCGTGACGCATTCTGTCGTGCTGCTTTGGCGATCGAAGATAAACACATGCTGTAGACCGTCCGTGACTCCGGGCACCAAATTGGCGGCGGCAGAATCAACGACGACGAACCGCCCGTCGGCGCTCAGCGATCTCGCAAAGCTTCGACCGTTACCCTCCGTCCCGTCGGCAGCGGTGCTGATCTGACTTATCGTGCCAGCTTGTTGATCGAAGACGTAGGTCTGCAACTGGCCGGTCTCAAAATCGGAGTCAAAGGCAAGGATTCGTCCATCGGCGCTGAGCGACGGCGCACCGTACGGAATGGGATCCTTACCTCCTTTCTTGCCGCCTCCGTTTTCCTGATGACTGACAACGCTGACCCGCTCCATCGTCCGTTCCCGACGATCGCAGAGAAAGACGTTCTCTTCGTCGTTGCTGTCATCAGGCACTAGGTTGGAGGCGAAGGAGTAGAAGGCCACGAAGCGTCCGTCCGCGCTGATGGCCGGCCGGGCGCTGTTCCAATCGCCCGACGTGCCGTCGGCCGCCTCACTGACCCGTTCGACCGAGCGCGTTTGTCGGTCACAAACAAACACGTCACGCGCGTCATTGGTGTCCCCGGGCACCAGGTTGGATGCGAGGGATTCGAAGACGACGAACCGGCCGTCAGCACTCAACCGCGGGGAGTAGCTGTCCTCATCTCCCGGCGTGCCGTCGGTGCCGACGCTGACTCGTTCGAGCGAGCGCTCTTGGCGGTCGAAGACAAATACGTCCAGCCATCCGTTCGTGTCCCCTGGCACCACGGTAGAGGCGGCCGATTCAAAGGCGACAAACCGCCCGTCCGCGCTGATCGCCGGCTTGTAACTCTTGCCTGCGACATCTGCGGCGGTAGTGATCCGTTCGAGCGTGCGGTTTTCCCGGTCGAAGACAAAGATGTCCGCCGTATCCCAGGTATCGCCCGGCACCAGGTTGGAAGCGTAGGACTCGAAAGCCACGAAGCGTCCGTCGGCACTGATGGCGGGATGCGTGCTGGTGGAATCGCCCTGTGTTCCGTCCGCAGCCACGCTGATTCGTTCGACCGTGCCGTTCTGGTGATCGGCGACAAAGATGTCCGTGGAATTGTTGGTGTCGCCCGGCACCCGATTGGACGCATCGGATTCGAACGCCACAAACCGCCCATCGGCGCTGACCGACACAGCTCCACTCGCGCGCGCTTCACTGAAGGCATACACCGCGCCACCGTCGGCGAGTGCGTTGTTCTGCGCCAGCGTACCATTGACAATCTCGACGGACCCTCCGAACGAATAGATACCGCCTCCTGCGGACGCCACGGTGTTGGACATCAGCGTGCTGCGTAAGAGACGCACCGCGGCCTGGTTGCCGACAAACAGCCCTCCACCGCTAGTCGCCCGATTATCCGAAATGGTCGTGTCCACCAACTCGGCAACTCCTCCCCAGATCGCGATGCCTCCGCCAAAGATAGAGCCAGCATCGGCCACGTTATTGTCCACGACAACGTGATCGAGCTTAAGGGTCCCCAGGCTGAGTATGCCAGCGCCACCCGCGTCGGTCACGCGGCCGCCAGTCACACGAACACGTCGCAAGTCAAGCGTGGCACCCGGATAAACCCGAAACACGCGATCGCTGCCGGCCGCGTCGACGATGGTCGTCGCCGCGTCGTCACCGACGATGGCCACGTTGCCGAGGATATCCAGGTCGCCAGTCCGTTCGCTGGACCACGTCCGCGGCCGACCGTCGGCCACGCAACTGGCGGGGACCGGAAAGGTGACTTGTGGATCAGGCTCCGGCAAGATGCTCAGCCTGAACTTTCCGGCTTTTAACGCGATGGTCCGGGCAGCTGGCTTCGCGGCATTGGCCTCCTGAATCGCCGCCCGCAACGTGCATTTGCCAGAGGCCGTGACGCAGACACCATCGCCGACGTTGGCATCGACGGCGTCCTCGAACGTATCGACGTAGATCACGGAAGCGTCCCCCATCCGGACCGAGAAAGCGCCGATGGGGCCCACCGGCACCGACGCGCCGTGGCGACTGCGGACTTCGCTCGCGCCAACGGAGATCTCGTATGGCCCATAATCGAACGGATCCCAGGTTCCGCCCGGGGCCGAGACCAAGTAGCTGGCCGTCACCTCGGCCCCGCCATTGGCCACGACCACCGACCCGGACACGAGCGTCGTCGACAATTGCTCCCTCGGTCCCCACTGGCGCGTCACCAAGAGGTCGCGGTCACCCAGGCTGGTCTCGTCGACGCCGTTGCGATCGGTGTAGAGGACCGTAATGACATTGTCCGTACCACCCGCGACGGTAATGTTCGCCGCGGTGACCAATCGCGCTCGGGGCGCAAACGCCTGCGAAATCAATGCCTGATAGGCATTCAGACGCGCCCCCGAAACCGTGGATCCGACGAGTTCGCTTCTTGTGTCCGCTGCCGACAGAATTGCCTGCTGCACTTCCATCAACGTCGCGTCAGGCAGCTCGGACCAGATCAAAGTGGCGGTACCCGCGACATGCGGCGCGGCCATGCTCGTGCCGTTGGAGGAACCGTAACGACCGCCCGGCAGCGTGCTCAGCACGCCGACCCCCGGCGCGGCGAGATCCACCGACGTAGCGCCGTAGTTGCTGAAGCGAGCTAGTTCGTCGTTCGGCCCGGTGGCCGCCACGCTGAGAATGTTGTCCAGGTCATAGCTGGCCGGATAGAATGGCTCGCGGTCGATGTCGATGCCTTGCCCCAGGATATTGCCATTGCCCGCCGCCGCGACGAACAGCAGGCCGGCCTCGCCACTGACCTCGATCGCCGTCTGCAACGCCGCGTTCGGCCCGCCCGATTGGCCCCAACTGGCGTTCAGTACGCGCACGTTCTCGCCGAACTCCGTCCGCATCATGGTGGCATAATTCACCGCCGCGACCGCGTCCGACGTCAATCCCTGATTGCTGTCGTCCAGGAACTTGAGCGCCATCAGCGAGGACCGCCAGTTGATCCCGCTCACACCGCGGCCATTGTTACCGATCGCCCCGATCGTTCCCGCCACGTGCGTGCCGTGCCCCAACGCATCACGCGGATCGTTCGGTGCAAACGGCTCGTTGGCAGCCACGCGGAAGTTCCAACCAAAAAAGTCGTCCACGAAACCGTTTTTGTCCGTATCCAGACCGTCGCCCCAACGCGAATCGTCCAGTAGATCCTGGGCGTCGATGTATGTGTTGCCGTTGGTGTCCGTGACGAACGACGCGTTGGCCGCGGCGTTCAGATCGTAGAAGCTGATTCGCCCGTCGCCGTCCGTGTCGATCAGTTGCGACTTGAAACTGGCGGGAATTTCGCCCTGATTCAGCCAGATGTTCAAGTAGAGATCAGGGTGCGTCACGTCGATGCCCGAATCGATCACGCCTACGACCACGTTCGTGCTGCCCGTGTTCATGTCCCAGGCTTCGGGTGCGTCGATATCGGCGTCCGGCGTCGCGCCGAACTGCCCCACATTGTGCAAGTCCGTCATCGACTGGAAATCCGGGTCGTTGGACAGCACCTGGGCGGACACCACCCGATCCGGCTCGAACGTGGCCACGTTCGGATTGGCGGCCAGCGCCGCACGGATTGGATCAGACGAATCGGTCGGATTCGTCTGGTCTGTTGCGGCGGTCGAGCGTACCAGCACTTGGCCGGGCAAGCCCAAACCGCGGAGGACCTGGAAGTCGGCTTGGGCTGTGTCCAGCAGCGGCTTGACACCCGGGACTGATCCGGCCTGGGCCGTGGCGTCCGGGGTCAGGCGGACGATCCACTGAGCGACGTTCCCCGCCACCTCGACCGCGCCGCCGTCCGAGCCGATCGCCGCGGACAGTGTCCTGACTTCCCGCGGCTGCGGCCCGAACACCAGGCTGGGCACCTGCCCGAACCAGGCCGGTGTCACCTGCCCGTAGTCCGCGATTCCCGGCCCCTCCAGAACCAGCCGCGGTTCGAGCAGCTCCCATCGCCGCCACGACTGCCGACGGGCACGAAAGCGTTTGTCTACCGACCGGCGCCGCAACCGCTGATGCTGCTTCCGCAGCCAAGTTCGCAGATGCACGGAGTGCTCCTTTTAGGATTCAACAGGAGGCCAATCCAGACGATCAGGAACCGCTGGTTCACGCCATTTTTCTCGAACGATGCTAAGTCGAAGAGCCGGCTCCCTTCGTCATAATGAGATGTGATTTTATCTGTTCTGCCGTAGCAAGCAACGTCTTGGGGGGGAATTGCTTGTAGGTCAGCCTTTCCAGGCTGACGTCAGGCTGGAATAGATCGGGACAACGCCCTGATCGTGAGCCACAGGTCTTCGCCCCGATAGGGGCAGCAACATCGCAGCCAAGGGCAGAGCGGAGCGGCGTTCGCCGCGTAGCGCCGCCCTGGGTTATGTGAGGATTGAGAAGACTAGCCCTGAAGGGGCGAAACGAGCCTTGGTCATGTCTGACGAACAATGTGAGTTAGAGGAACCGCCTTGTTTCGCCCTTTCAGGGCTACCATGCTGCTTCGATAGCGTACCCCGGGCGTCGCTCTGCGGCTGTCGCCGCGACGCTGTGCCGCTGGGCTGATTTGTTTGGCCCCTTTGGGGCGAGAACAGCAGGAATATCCACCGTCTTTGCCGCCCAACTTCCGTAAACAATACTTGCCCGATTGCTTTCCTGCACCAACCCCAACTTTGCATCACCCTAGACCCCTCCGGCGGACATGCGGGTGCGGCGGACATGACGCGCCGCACCCCGCCACGAATCATCCGAGCTAGGGCGTGGCCAATCGGCCGGATTTCGTCAGCCCGGCGGCACTCCAGATTTTTTCCAAACACGCGGCGCACTTGGACGTGCAGGCGTCGCGGCTGATTTGCGGTAATTGGCTCCCGTGGGGATACAGCGTCACGGGACCATCAAAGTTCCGTTCGGCCAAAGTTTTCAGCAGTGCGGCATGTTCCACCACCGTCTCCTCCGTCGGCAGCAGCCGCTGGCTGTCTGTCACCGTAGACGAGTCCACGTCGAGAGGCACATCGGCGATGCGCACGCTCACCACCTGCGGCCCCTTCAGGTCGACCATTTGATCCTTGTCCCCGCCACCCAATCGCCAGTTCCAGGTATCCAAGGCCAAGCCCAGATTGGCCGAACCCGTCGTCTTGAGTAACATCAAGAGTTCCTCGGCTTGGTGAATGAACTGGAAGGGACGCCCCTGCCGGTGACTGGCAGCAGCCTTGAAGCCCACGCCCAGGCGGATTTCGAATTTGGCCAGCAGATCCGCGGACTTTGCCAGCCGGTCTCGGTGTCGCTCGAAATTTTCGTGGTACGGCAGGGCCTCACTGGCAGGATCAAGGACGACTTCGCAATACTTGAAGCCGATTTGCTTGGCGAGCCCAGCCAAATTACCCAGTTTCTCCAGATCGCTCTTGAAGCCGTCCTCGTCCGCCGCGATATTCACAGGCAGACGAAATCCACCGACTTTGACGTTCGCACTTTTCAGATAACGGGTGGCTTCTTCGACGCCCAACAGACTGGCGCGTTTGATCAGTTCCGCCCCGTCGACGTCCAATCCACGAAAACCGTACGTCATCGTTAACTCGATCAGCTCACTCTGACGCCCAGCAATCCCCAACGACTCCGGGTTCAAATTCTTGTACATGCGATTCTCTCCTCTCAATTTTGGTAGATCGTCCAGACCCGCCTTGCCCCTGCGTAGCCCGCTCCAGGAAGAGGCTGTGAAAGAGCCGTAGGGTGGGCTGTGCCCACCACAACTGCTTGTGGCCGGTGGGCACAGCCCACCCTACACCTTGTGCAAGCATCGTCGGCCAATTTGATATTTTCACAACCAGGGAGTGAGTCAGTTCGGTGAATTGCAGTGCAGTCACGCGGACGACAAGAAGCGTGTATGTTAGGGTAAGAGGCGATTTGGTTCAAAGGGGGCACCACAAAGTTACCGATCCAGGCGGTTCCCTTGGAAAAGCAGGGGACCACGTTTTGCCCACGCGGTGAACGCGGTATATTGTCACTGCTGTGAACAACTTGCGATTGACACGCAAACAGGAGACTGCGGAGAGTTGACGCAGGAAAACCACATCCATTTCGTGACCGGGCGGCTGGCGGAACACGCGCTCCGCACGCTGTTGGCTCAGTTGGGCGAGGAGGCCGGCTTTGCCCACTCCGTGGGCGTGATGCCGATCACCGTCGCGGCGCTGATGACGCCCGGGTGGATTGCTCGTCATATCGACCCTCCGGCAAACACCACGCGGGTTCTGCTTCCCGGCTATTGCGGCGGCAATCTGGATTCGTTGCGAGCCAAGGTCCAGGTCCCCGTGGACTTCGGGCCGAAAGACCTCCGCCAGTTGCCCGAGTTCTTCGGCCGGAAACTCGGCCCGCCAGACGGCTACGGCGAATTCGACATCGAGATTGTAGCCGAAATCAACCATGCTCCGCGACATTCACTCGCGGACATTCGCGATTGTGCCCGGGAACTGGCGGCCAGCGGTGCGGACGTGATCGACGTCGGCTGTGAGCCGGGGGACCCGTGGGCCGGAGTCGCGGACTGCGTCAAGGCGTTGCGTGACGACGGCCACCGCGTCTCGATCGATAGTTGGAATCCCCTGGAGATTGCGCCGGCCGTGCGGGCGGGGGCCGAACTGGTACTTTCCGTGAACTCGTCGAACCGGGCTGCGGCCTGCGACTGGGGCTGCGAAGTGGTGGTGATTCCCGACGAGTTCTCCACGCTGGCCGGTTTGGCTGAAACGGTCCAATGGCTGGCCAGCCGAAGCGTGCCACTGCGGATTGATCCCGTGGTGGAACCGATCGGCTGTGGATTCGCCGCCAGCCTGGGCCGCTACCTGGAGGTTCGGCGGCACTTCCCCGGCGAGGAGATGTTCATGGGGATCGGCAATTTGACGGAATTGACCGACGTGGATTCCGCCGGGGTCAACGTGCTGCTGTTGGGTTTCTGTCAGGAACTCGGCATCCGTAGCGTGTTGACCACCCAGGTCATCAATTGGGCGCGAACAAGCGTGCGGGAATGCGACTTGGCGCGGCGTTTGGTGCATTCCGCGGTCCGGCACGGTGTTCCTCCCAAACACCTGGAACCGCGGTTGGTGACGCTCCGCGACGTGCAGCTTCACGAATTCGGCAGCGCGGAACTTGACCGACTGGCACAGCAGATCCGGGACCACAACTTTCGCATTTTCGCCGAGCAGGGCCGTTTGCAGCTGGTGAGCTCGAACCTACATCTGCAGGCGACGGATCCTTTCGTGTTGTGCGCACAGGTGTTGGCCCAACGCCCCGAGCAGGTTGACCCCGCACACGCGTTTTACCTGGGCTACGAATTGGCCAAGGCGCAGACGGCGTTGACGTTGGGTAAGGAGTACCGCCAGGACGAGGCATTGGACTGGGGATACCTGACCGTGGACGAGGCCCGGCACCCACCCAGCAGCCGGCCGAGGAAGCCGAGTCCGTGAGCCAGGAACGACGGCAGTCCAGTCGTAGGTCAGGCTTTCCAGCCTGACGTGAAGAGGATGTCAGGCTGGAAAGCCTGACCTACTTTGGATGCAAACGAGGTGCTGGTGAGCGA
>JAPLNJ010000702.1 GCA_026692885.1 Planctomycetota bacterium
AGCGTTCACCGTGGACGCGCCGCGGACGATCACGTTCGCCTTCCAGGCCAGCCCTGCCAAAGCGTTGAAGGGCGTCTGGCGAACTAATCGCTGGTGGTGCGGACACACGTTCCCTTGGAGCGGCGGAAACTGGGCCTACCCGGACGGCAAGGGCAGCTGCATCTGGCAGTCGCGGCCCAATACGACAAACGCCGAACTGTGCCGCAAGAAGGCCGACGAGGTGCACCAGCATGGCGGCTTGGCCGTGCCGTACTTTGAGTACAACACCATGTCCGACAACGGGGAACAGGGCTACTTCGGCGAAGCGTGGAAGGCTTCCAGCGGACCGCTGTGGTACGGCAAGCCGCTGACCGACTACATCATCTGGAACCTCGACGACTGGATCAAGACGAGCAACATCGACGGCTGGTACTTGGACAACGTCCGTCCCGTGTACTGCGACAACCTCGATGCGGGCCGCGGCTACCGCCTGCCCGACGGGCGCGTCCAGCCGGAGTTCAATATGTTCACCATGCGCGAGTTCTTCCTCCGCCTGCGCGCCGTGTTCTGCGAGAACGGCAAGGAACCGGTGATCGTCAATCACATGACCAACAACATGATCCTGCCCTGGAACGCCCCGGTGGACGTGGCCTATGACGGCGAGCATCACGTGATCTATCCGGAGATAGGCAAAGACTTCATGGACTTCTGGAGCCTCGAACGCCTGTTCACGATTGTGCCTGGAACATGGGGCATCAACGTCAACTTCATGAACGAGTACCAGGGCCCCTGGACGCCGGAAGCCAAGCTGAAGGCGATGCGGGCGTACAGCGGCGCCGTGCTGATGCACGACGCCCTGCCGACCGGCAACAGTGCGAGCGACGCGAGCCAGCGGGCCATTATGGCTGCCCGCGACCGCTTCGGCATCGCCGGCGCCGACGTTGCTTTCATCGGCTACTGGAAACGCGACGCCGGCCTGGCTTGCCCGACGAAGGACATCTATGTTGCCGGTTGGGCCAAGCCCGGGAAGATACTCATCTGCGTGGTCAATTGGGGCGAAAAGAGCGATGCCGACGTGCGGCTCGACCTTAAGAGACTCGGCCTGCCGGCGACGTGCAAAGCCTGGGATGTCGAGAAGCCCGAGACGCAGCTTGCCATCGCAACCGACGGCCGGTTCACCGTCCCGGTCGAGCGCCACGATTTCCGGTTGGTCGTGGTCGAGAAACAGTAGAACCTGGGATTGTCGGGAGGATGACTCGCGCAAGTAGTCGGCTGCGACATGGTTGTGCCCGGCTTGGTCGCGGGCAACGGCCAGGGGATAATCATCTGGGCGCTGGGAGGCTGGGACCCGCGCGGCGCGATGTACCGTCCCGATTTCGATATCCTGCCGCCGGCGGTCGAGCAGAACATCCCGCAGATGCGCCAGGCGTTCGAGGACAGCAACGTCCGCATGGGCGTATGCACGCGCCCCGGCGAGATCGCTTTCCGGGGCACGTGGACGCAGGACTGGACCGTCCGCATCAACCCCGACGACCCGCAGCACCTGGAGATCATGTGGGGGCAGTTCAAGAAGATCAGCCAGTACCTGCTGCCCGGCGCCCAGGCCGCCGCAGTCAGCCGCGTGGACGAGAAGAAGCTGCCCGCCGGTTTCGAGCGCCCCTCGCACTTTCTGATGCGCCAGCACGTCGCCCCGTTCATCCCCGACTACCTGATCAAAGGCCAGGCCAAGGAACTCAAGGAGATCACCGACGAGTTCCTCGCTGCGAACGGGCAGTGGAAGAAATGATCAGGAGCAAGACACGACGACGAAGGAACAACCATGAAACACACGCTCACAGTCCTCGCCGCCCACCTGCTGGCGCCGTTGGCCTCGCTGCAAGCAGGTGAGAAAGCTCAGTTCATCACTGCTGCATCGGCATGTGAAGGATCTGCATGGCGGCGGATTGCCCGCGATTTCGTTTTCCAGAGCCGACGGAGCGACCTGGACCCCGGCACGTCTCGTCGGTGAGCCGGAAGGAGTCTGGTATGTGATGAACGACCGGCTGATTCAGTTGCGCAGCGGGCGGTTGCTGGTGCCAGTATCGCATATGCCCCAAGGGATGGGGACTTACGAAGGCGTGGCCAACAAAGACCGGCAGAACATCTACCCATCGGTTTGCTTCACGCAGGAAGGCATGCTCGTGATGTGGTCCACTCACGGCGCCGACCCGAAAGGCAGCTTCGCCGGACAATACGATGCGAAGATCGGCGGAGGCAAACGCGCCATCCTGAAACTGGCGGCGAATCCGGCTACCTCAGCAAGCGCCGGCGAGAGCCCGTCAGGCAAGGTCCGAGCCGCTGAAGATCAGCGACGATTCCCACGAATACACCACTGGACCTTGGGACAAGCTCTACGTGCTGGCCAACGGCCGGGTCATCGCGCTGCCGCACTGCAACATGAAGCCCGATGCGAAGTCCCATGTGTCCCCAAACAAACCGCTCCGCATCCTGCCGCTGGGCGACAGCATCACGCGCGGCTCGTACCTCGCGCAGAAGAACGGTAAAGCCACCGGCCTGCCGCATCCGCACAGCGGCGGCTGGCGGAAGGTTTTGCAGGACAAGCTCCGCGCGGCGGGCATCGTGTACGACTTCGTGGGCGAACTGAACTACGCCGCCTTTGGTCGCGACGGTGTCGTGGATCCGAACTTTGACCCCGATCACCACGGCCTCGCCGGTTTCGGCAACACCGGTACTCTCAAAGGTGGCGTGGTGCCAACGCCCGCCGACGTGCTCGCGTCGCTCGGCGTGAAAGAGATCAAAGTCGCCGGCATCGTCGACGTGCTGAAGAAGCAGCAGCCCGATGTGATCCTGCTGATGTCCGGCGCGAATGGCTTCGATGCGGCAGCGAGGGACACACTCATCCGCACTATCGGCGACAACAGCACCGCGCACCTCTTCGTCGCCACCATTCTCCCGCAGCAGGCTCCCCGCGCCGGCTGGGAAAAGGTGGACATCTACAATGCCTCGCTGCCCGCGATGGTCGCCGCGCAGCAAGCCGCCGGCAAACGCATCACGCTCGTGGACATGCACGCTGCGATCACGACTGATGACATCCTGCCCGATGGCGTCCACCCGAACCAAGCAGGCATGGACAAGATGGCCGCGACATGGTTCGCGGCGCTCACGGCATCACCGAAGGAAGCCCCCGCGCCCCTTTCCCCGCAACCCACTTCACCACAATAGCTGCACAGAACAAAGAACCGCCGCCGCCACCAGGAGCCGTCACGCCCGCCGGCTGTTTGGATGTGTTATGATTCGGGGGAAGGAGACGTGAATGGGTGGCCCTTCTGGGCCGCGAACGCGGGAGAGGCGAGCGCACGGCGCGGGCGCGCCCTCGCCGAGCGGCTGCTGGACACGTGGGCTGCCCGCCTGCGGCGGGATCGGGCAGGTTGAGCGAAGAAAGGACAACGAGAATGCGCAGACGAAATCGCTTATGGCAGTTCGGAAAAGTGGCACTGGCGGGCCTGGGTGTTTGGCTGGCGGGGCATGCCGCGGCGGTGGAAATCACCAGCGAGGTGGGGACTTTCGGCGAGATCAGGAACTGGCTGATCATCAAGACGTCCGAGGGGCGCCTGGAGGTGGACCCGTTTGCGGCGCTGGGCGGGGAGACGAACTACGCGGCCATGGGGAATCCCGGCCTCGTCCCGTCCGCGGGGGCGGCCCTGGAAGTTCCCGGCACCAACGCCGGCGCGAAGGTCCGGATCGGTGACGGCACCTGGGAAGCCGTGAAGATGGTCCTGCCGGACATGCCCGGCATCTGGAATGAGTATCCCCGGCTGGTCGTTCCCGAAAGCTACCACTACGCCTACTGCCGCCTGGACAGCCCGCAGGATCTGCAGGCGAACTTGCTGACGGGGCTGAGCCACAGCAAATGCCGGCTGTATCTCAACGGACGGGACCTCGGCACGTTGGAGGGCGGATCCGGGTGGGAATTGGCCCGAGAACTTCCTGTCAACCTGAAGCAAGGGGCGAACCACCTGCTGGTGCGATTCGCTGGTGGCACCCGGTTCGCCTGCCGGCTGGTGGGCGCGAAAGCCGAACCCCTGCGCGCCGTGAAGACGACCATCCAGGCGCCGAACGCCCAGGCCGTCCAGGCGCCGGAGCCAGAACCGCCGTTGCAGGACCGTGAGACACTAGTCAGACGCGCCAAGGAGATCCCAGCCCCGCCGCCGCCAGAGCATCCAGAGCATCTGGGCGTCAGTCTGGGCCGCACCATGGCGCTGTTGGAGTCCGGCAAATACACGCACCGTCCGGTCCGGATCGTCTTCTCGGGCCAGTCCATCGAAAGCGAGTGGACCCGCCTGCTGATCCAGCGCCTGCGCGAGCGGTATCCGGGGACTACGATCGTGGCCGAGAACCGCGCCATCGGGGGCTGGTTTGTGTTCCGGATGCAGAAGTTGATCAAGCACGACATCCTACGGTGGCAGCCGGATCTGGTGCTGTTCAGCGCCTACCAGGGCACCGCCGAGGTCTGGGAGCGATTGCTCAGCGAACTGCGTTCCGAAACCACCGCGGACATCGTCATCCGCACCCAGCACGTCGATGCCAACGAGAAGCCGGATTCCCCCCGCGAGACCGCCGAAAGCGTCACGCTCCGCCGGCTGGCGGGAACGTACGGTGTTGAACTCATTGAGGTCCGCAACGAATGGTTGGACCACCTGCGGGCCAACAACCTGCAACCCCGCGATCTCTTGCGCGACAATGTCCACCTGAACGCGCAAGGCGAAACCCTGATGGCTTTGCTGTACGAGCGGCATTTCCGGTACAAGCCGCTGGCCGGGGGCTGGGGCGACCGGGTGCGCCGCTTCGATGTCGGCGAATTCATCGAAGATCATCGCCGCGAAGGCATTGTCCTCGAGGGCCAGGGCTGGAACCGCAAAGTGTGGGACCGTGTCGCCCGCTCGAATTCCGCCGAGGACCGGCTGCGGCTGAGATTCCGCGGGACGCGCGTAGACCTGGTGATGCCGACCACCCACGGCCGCGCCGCAGTCCTGATTGACGGCAAAAAGCCCAGCGAACTGAACCTCTTCCATGGCACCCGCCCCCAGAACAGAACGATGGACAGCGGCGCGCCCAACGTCCCCATGACCTACCACACCGGCGCGAACCTGCAGGCGGAAACCTGGGTACTGACGCTGACCGAGGGGAACGCGGACGCGGATGACAAAAAGGCCAACCAGCGCGTGAAGTTCCGCCTGGTCGGATCGAAGACCGGCTTCGATGGGGAAGGCCAGAATGACCGGACGTTCACGTCGAACAGCGGCCGGATCACGATCCTGCCGTCGGATTGGATGACGGAGCAGGAAGCGCCCGACATCCAGAAGCCGGCGCCGGAGATGAAACCCTTCGCGACTCCCCCGCAGATCGTCTGGCACATTCTGCCGGACGGCCTGGACGAGGTGCCGGAGGGGCGGGGCTGGCAGAAGGACTCCGACTACTACGTGGGACAGCCGTACGAGTACGTGACCGTCGCTGACGGCCTGCCCTGCGGCGTGCACGAGCTGACGCTGCTTCCGATTCCGGACCCCAACCCGACCCGCGCCTTCACGATCGTCGGCGTAGACGTGCATCGTCCCCCGCTGGCCAGGGATGCGCCGGAACGGACGACGGAGCGGTGAACGGAGAAAGGGGGCCAGACTCGCTTATTGGACAGGCGGACGCGGTTGCGGTAATCTCTCGGGATGTCGCGTGCCGCACGAAGTGCTCCGGGAGGGATGGTGTTCCACGTCGTGAATCGAGGCGTGCGCCGGATGGCGTTGTTTTCCGCGCCGTTGATTGGCGCGCGGCCATCCCTACGGAGGCGAGCCGTGGGTCCGCCGAACCGCGGAACAACTGGGACTGGAATCAAAGCTGCGAGCACCCCACTGGCCGAGAAAGGGGCAGCCGAACCAATGATCCCCCAGATAATCGCGTCTGTCCCCCTTTCTTCGCTAAAGCTGCGAGGTGACGTATGGCAAGTCGAACACTAGTAGATCTCAAGGTAGGGGACGTCTTTACGTTTCGGATGCCGAACCGTAAATGGGGCATCTTCAACATCTTAAAGGAAAGCACACCGAATTCCTGTCCACACGGGAAGCAAGTCTTAGTCACCCTCACAAGATGGGTCGGGGATGATATGCCTACCGAATTACCCAAACCAACATCCATGTTCCGTAGGCTGTTCAGACTGGACAACCCTCTCCTCCGCCCCCCCCTGATCGGCCGGTGGTTAAACATCAGAGTCGTAATGTTCTGGATTGGGGATGGGCCCAGGAGGCGAGGCGAAGATCTGCCAGACACGTTCAAACACATTGGTGTTATTCGGCCCACAGCGACGCAAGCTGCGGCAATCGTCGGAAGCTGGTTTCCTTATAAAGGATTCTCTTGGGACACAGCAGTTCTCGAACGCTATGATCGCTGGAGGGAGGAGAAAGGCGATCCTAGAATTCGCTATCCTTATGATCCATCGCATCGGTACGACCGCATTTTCGCCGAAGCCCAAGAGAAGATCGCCGAGGAAGAGCAGGAAGTTCGTGAACTGCGCACGCGCGTCGCAGAGGTAGAGCGAGAGCTGGACGATGATCGAAAGAGACAGGAACTGGATGCGCGAAAGGACAGGCGGTGTCCCAGGTGCGGAAGGACAATGCGATACGGGACCAACAGCGATTGGCCCTCCGTCTCTGTATGGTGGTGTGAAATGGCGACGACTTTGGGCTGTGGTTATGAGATAACGCCAGCCAATCACCCTGATGAGTTCAAAGGATTACACCTAGACTGAGGAAATGCGGGACTGTAGGGAGAAAAGCGGCGGCGATGTACTTGCGATCGGAGAAAGGCGCTCCTAGAGGATCCTGACATGCAACACAATACCTTGCGGTGGGCCCTCGTATGTTCCTCTGTGCTGGTGCTGATGGGCCTGTCCGTTCAACTCACTTCGCGTGCCGGGGAAAAGGCGCCGAATATCGTTCAGCCCCGGAACGGGGTGGCGAATTTCTGCCGGGATCTCGTCAATTCTCTGAAAATGGAGAGAATCGCGGGGCGGAGAAAAATCCTCTTCTTCGGGCACCATTTCCTGTACGCACCCAAGGAGTACACACCGGCTCCGCATCTGATCCTCCAGCCGGCCGAAGCGCAGGGGAAGAAGTACGCCTTTGGCCCCTCTCTGTGCTACTACCTGGACCACGAGCTCGTTCCCGGTTCGGCCGTGTCGCGGCAGACGTCCACGACCGATACGCCCTCCTGGTATGGCGCGATGCCCATCAAGAGCCCTGGCATCCTGCTCCGGACGAGCGGCGGTTTCCCCCCCGATACGCAGTTGGTCGTGCTGGATTTTGCCAACAATGACCGGGGGTTGTCCGAGGCGACCGTGTGCGCCGGTCTGGAGGGCATGCTGCGCCAGATATGGGAGGTCTATCCCGAGGCGGACGTTCTCTTCCTGTACACGCCCAGCCGGGCCTTCCTGAACGACTACCGCAGCGGCCATGAACCGGAAAGCATCCGGTGGCACGAACAGGTGGCCGCCCATTACAGGCTCCCCAGCGTCAACCTGGCCAAGTTCATCGCGGACAAGATCATCGCCGAGGAACTCAAGGAGGACGATGTCTTCCTGGGCGAGAACGTCGTTTCGGACGCGGCCGATGCGTTGTGCCTGGCGGCCGCGAAGCCGCTTTTCCAGGCGGGTCTGGCCGCGGCCAAGGACGCACCGGCGATGGCGAAACGGGCCGCGCCGATCCCGTTGAGCCGAGACCCGATCGACAAGCCCAAGATCGAGTGGTACGGCGCTGCCAAGTCCGAGCCGGGTTGGTTGGACTGGTGGAGGAATGGGTTCTCCAGCACCACCCCGACTTGCTGATCATCGGCGGCATCAGCAACCGGGGCACCGATCCGGCCGACGCGGCCGAGTCCGTTCGCGAGGTGGTCAGACAGGTGCGGGCGGCCCGACCCGAGACGGAATTCCTGCTGATGACGGGGCCCTTCGGGCTCGAACAGGATCCCAAACGGATCAAGGGCTGGCAGGAAAACGTCACGCCGGACGGAACCGACTATCGCAGCCGGCTGATGAAAGTCGCGCAGGAGGAACGAGCGGAGTTTATTGACATGCACGGCCTGGTGGGGCGTTATCTGCTGGATTCGAAGTATCCCTGCGGCTCGTTCCAGCGCGATCCGATTCACGCCAACTGGCGCGGGAAACAGGTGCTCGGGCGGATTCTGGAGAAGTATTTTGCGCCCCAGCAGTAGCGGGCAACACCCCGAGAGGAATTGTCATGAAATCTTCGCATCAACGGCCGGCGATGCGGGGTGGGGTGGGGCGTCAGGCCGGTGCGGTTGAATCGCTGATGTGTTCGAGGAAGTAGCGCAGGGCTTCCCGATCATCCTCATGGCCATATCGGACGTGCTCGCGCATCTTGGTTTCGGCCCGATCCGGATCGCGCGTGGCCAGCGCCACGACCAACTGCTGGTGCCAGTCGGCGGGCACGCGGCGGTAGTGCGTGGCCTTGATCCAGTTCATCCACATCAGCCGCCGGAACCAGATCCGCTGCAGCTCCTCGGCCAGACTCGTACAGGGGGAAGTCTGGGCGATCGCCAAGTGAAACTCCTGATGCGTCAGGCGGCCCAGTTGGGAGTGCGGATCGCCCTCGGCCATCAGCTTGTCCAGCCGGCGAGCCTGAGACTTCAGCCGCGCCAGCGCGGAATCGCTGGCCCTCTCGGCACAGACGCGCGCCGCCTGGCATTCCAGCGCCTCGCGAAGCACGGTATCGTTTGACATGTCAAACAATCGGCATCTGCGCGGCGGTGAGCTGCCCGCGGGTCTTCCCTGGTTGGAGGTACGCCCATGAGTCGTGCTCTGAACGCGGCCGAGGTGGCTGAGCGGCCCACCCGCACACGCTACGGCGTCGTGGCGTTACTGGTGGCCTTGGCCATAGTCACCTACCTGGACCGGGCATGCATCGGTACGCTGGCCCCCTGGATCAGCGCCGATTTGAAGCTTTCGAAGGACCAGATGAGCCTGGTCTTCAGCGCGTTTGCACTGGCCTACGCGGGCTTCGAAATCCCGACCGCTTCCTGGGCGGATCGCCGCGGCACACGGTTGGTGCTCACGCGGATCGTCCTGTGGTGGTCGAGCTTCACGATGGCCACCGCGGCGGCTGTCGGGCACTGGTCGCTGCTGGTGATTCGCTTTCTGTTCGGGATCGGCGAGGCCGGGGCCTGGCCTACCGCCGCCCGCAGTTTCTCTCGTTGGATCCCCAGTCGCGAACGGGGCACCGTGCAGGGGATCTTCTTTGCCGGCGCCCATCTGGCGGGCGGACTCACGCCGCCGCTGGTGCTCCTGCTGATGAATTTCCTCCCCTGGCGATCCATCTTCATCTTGTTCGGTTCGGTCGGCTTCCTGTGGGCCGCCTGCTGGTACGCTTGGTTTCGCGACGAGCCGGAGCAACACCCGCAGGTCAACGCAGCTGAACTGGCGCAGATCGTCGCCGGACGTCAGCCCCCGGCCAGTCACAGCGTGGATTGGGCCTATTGGCGGCGGCTGTTCGGAAACCGCAACGTCCAGGCCCTCTGCCTGATGTATTTCCCGAACAGCTTCGCGTTCTACTTTTGCCTGACCTGGCTGCCCACGTACCTCAAGGAGCGACATGGCTTCGAGGCCGTGGCCCTGGGGGTGCTGGCCGGCCTGCCGGCGATCTTGAGCGTCGCGGCCGACCTGCTGGGCGGCGTGACGACCGATTGGAGCGTCGCCCGATTCGGACCGCGGCTGGGCCGTTGCGGGGTGGGCGGCGTGGCGTATCTGCTGGCGGGTGCGGGCATGCTGTTGGCCGCCCTGTCGCCCCATCCGATCCTGGCGGCTGTGAGCATCGCCGTCGCTACCGCGGCTAGCATGTTCACGCTGGGCGCCGCCTGGGGCGTCTGCCTGGACATCGGCGGTCATCATGCCGGCGTGGTCAGCGCGGCCATGAATACATCGGGACAGATCGGCAGCGTGCTGAGTCCGTTGATCGTTTCGTTTTGCCTGAAGCACTGGGCCAACTGGGAACCGCCGTTGTACCTGATGGGCGCGCTGTTCCTGGTGGGCGCCCTGGCTTGGTGCTTCGTGAATCCCCGCCGCGCCGTGTTTGAGTGAGTCCCGTCTTCGTGTTCTCAACGGCAAAAAACATGGGTGGCTCAATATGAATGCGAGTCTGTTATGCCCCATCTTTAGCCACGCATTTTTTTGCCGATCAAAACACCACTTCAAACAGGAGTAACGCCCATGTCAGCCCGATGGCCGAACAGTTCATCGCTACCAATGAATTTCTGGAACCAAGCCCGTCTCCCCCGCCGCACGCCAATCCCGGCCAGCTTGCTTTTCGCCCTCCTCCCGCTCTGCGTCTGGCAGGCAGTCACGCACGCCGGCGAGCCCGCCAAGCCCGCGTCTCCAGGCCTCGCGGTCCCCGACCCACGGCACATCAGCAACGGCTGGAACATTCCCAGCGAGGGCTATGCGGACCAGCCCTACATCGTCAAGACCGACGACGGCGCGTGGCTCTGCGTGATGACCACCGGTGTCGGCCACGAAGGCCAAGGCGGCCAGCACGTCGTCTCCATGCGTAGCACCGACCAAGGCCGCACGTGGGAGAAGCTCGTGTCCATCGAGCCGGCCGACGGACCGGAGGCGAGCTACGCGGTGTTGCTGAAGGTGCCTTACGGACGCATCTACGCGTTCTACAACCACAACACCGACAACGTCCGCGAGGTGAGACAAGAGGACGGCAAGATGCAGAAGCGAGTGGACTCTCTCGGCCATTACGTCTTCAAATACACCGATGACCATGGCCGCTCCTGGTCGGCGAAACGCTACGATGTGCCGATCCGTGAGTTTGAGTGCGACCGCAACAACACCTATGGTGGCAAGCTCCGCTTCTTCTGGAACGTCGGCCGCCCGCTCATTCTCGGCGATGCCGCCATCATGGTGATGCACAAGGTCGGCGCGATGGGCGTGGGCTTCTTCGCCCAGTCCGAAGGTGCGTTCTTCGCGAGCCAGAACATCCTCACCGAGCGAGATCCGGCGAAGATCACGTTCGAAACGTTGCCGGACGGCGACATTGGCCTGCGCACGCCCGCCGGGGGCGGACGCGTGGCGGAAGAGCAGAGCATCGTGAAACTCAGCGACGGCTCGCTGTACTGCGTCTACCGCACCATTGACGGCTGGCCGACGTGTGCCTACAGCCACGACGGCGGCCACACGTGGACGCCGCCCGCCTACAAGACCTACACGCCCGGTGTCCGACGCGTGAAACAACCGCCGGCGTCGAACAATGACTGGAACTTCTCGAATTTGATGTTTCTATACTGGTTCCACAATCACGGCGTGCGGATCGTC
>JAPLNJ010000703.1 GCA_026692885.1 Planctomycetota bacterium
CAAATCGATGCGCTCGTCCTCAGCCATGGGCACTACGACCACACCGGTGGCGTCGTTGACGCACTACGGATGAACCAGTCGGTAGTGATTTACGCCCATCCAGCCGCCTCTGCGCCAAAGTACATCCACGAACCCGACGGCCCGGCACGCGAGATTGGGATGTCTCACATGGCGAAAAAGGCCATCGGGGAACCACACCACCGACTCAAGGCCACCGACCGGCCGACCGTGGTGTACGAGGGGCTGACGGCAACCGGCCCTGTTCCTCGTCTCACAGATTTCGAGGACACCGGCGGGCCGTTCTTTCTGGACTCAGGGTGTACGCGCGCGGATCCTTTGGAAGACGACCAGTCGGTTTTCATCGACACGACGGAAGGGACCGTCGTGCTCCTGGGTTGCGCGCACTCGGGGGTGATCAACACGCTGCGCTACATCCGCCAGTTGACGCGAGATCGTCCCATCAGGGCCGTCCTCGGAGGGATGCACCTCGGCGACGCCTCTCCCCTGCGGATCGCACGGACGATCGAGGAATTTCAGCAGCTCGGCGTGCAGCAACTGGCACCCGCACACTGCACGGGATTGCCGGCGACGGTAGCCTTGTGGAATGCGTTCCCAGGACGGTGTTTACCATGTCACGTAGGAGCGAAGTTCGAGTTTGAAACGTTGCCGTGTAGCCTGAACCGGTAGGCGGCACAGACCATTTCCAGTTGCGTCCAGGCGATGCCAGCCTGGACGCAGGGCCCCCCGCACGCGACAACTACCGGAGGCAGTAGACCGTCGGATCGTCGATAATCCAGTCTGTCGACCAGATGCGTCCGTCGTCCCCATTGCAGACGTTGAAGAAGAACGTGCTGAACTGTTGGCAGCGATACCCGTACGGAGACTGCGAAGTGATGTAGTCCTTTTCGGTGAGATCTTTGATTCCCGGCTTGGCATAGTAGTGGACCAAACCGTCGGGCGTGAAAGACATGCCGAAGGTCCACCAACCGGTGGTCGTGATCTGCGGCCCGCGGAAATCGCCACCCCACTCGTTCGCGCGGATGCGCAGGTTGGCGTAATCCTGCTCTCGGCCATCAGCCTTGCTCTCGAACTCAATAAAAAATCCTGGCCAATAGGTCTCGCTTTCCTGACGCGTGCTGGAGAATCGCAAGTTCCGTGATGGTTGTTGCTTCAAGACGGTGGTGTCCAGGGCGGCCCGAAAGGCGAAGTGCGGCCCCGTGCGCTTTTCCCAAGTTGTCACGGGCGGGAGGAAGACGCGGACCACGACACTGGGCGTCCGCCACACGGGGATCGCACCGCCCAGACGAGAACTCACATCGGCGATGAAGTCATCCTGCTGCATCTGCCGGCTCGCATAACCGGGAACCCCGGTCTGCAGGGAGCGTAGCAACAGAGATCCCTGACTGCCCGGCAGCCCGCCTTTCGGCGTCGGGACCCGTTTGATGACGTCCGGTTGACCGCGTTTCATGCCTTCGTACCATCGACCGTTCACGGATTCCCCGGCCGGGGACCGGTCTTGGCCATCAATGTTCCGACTGCTCTTCGGCAGGTTGTAGGTGTACTCCCAGCTTTGGTCTTCAAAGTCGTCGCCGACTTGCGGCAATTTGCTGCCTGTGCCGGGCACGACCGGCTCGGCACGGACCAAGCTCGTCCCGAGGAAGATCAATGACGCTACCATTAGCCAGTGGGGAACTGAGTCGACTCGATTAAGCGGGATGCTCATGTACCTGACCCTTATCTGATGTCGAGAGAGAAGGTTTGATTCTGTGAAACCTGGCTCCACGAGCCCGGCCCAACTTCCGCCTATCATCGGTCATCTGCGGCATCCGTGATTGATCCGAGTCTCCGACTGCTGGTTCGGGAAGGCACGCCGGATGTGCTGACTGAATCGCGGGCTCGCGACCTCCTCGGAAATGTCCCCTATGGTCAACCGCTCGGCGATGACTTCGCAGGGGTGTGGGTTCAGCGCGCGCGGCGGCTGGGTCCAATGGCAGAATGCAACGGAGCAAGCCACACGGCTCGCAATTTGCCAGACCTGCAATCGAAGGGACCCTTTTTCCAGACGAGGTCTAAACTCCACGTGCGAAGATTGTTACGTGCAGAATTCACGATCGGGTTGTCGTTCGGCATGAAAACTGAATCTGTGGCTTGGTAAAACATCCGCGAAAGCCTACGCCTTCGTGAATAACGAAAGGAAATGTTATGGTGCGTTTCGGCTTATTGGCGGTCCTTGGTCTGCTTCTCGCGTTTGTCGGTTGGGCATTGTTTCGCCACGGCCTAGGGCGCCCGCCTGAAAAGCCCCAACAGGCCCAGCAACGGACCATCGCGAATCCGCCGAGCTTCGTGGTGATCGTCGGCGACGACGTGGGCTACGGCGACCTGGGCTGTTACGGACAGAAACACATCACGACGCCTCAGATCGACCGTCTGGCCAAAGACGGAATTCGGCTGACGAATTTCTATGCGGGCGATCCGACCGGCCAAGCGACCTGCTGGTGTCTGATGACGGGCCGTGACATGGCCGCGGCCCGGGGCGCAGGGGCTGCGCGTTTCGTGCTGCAACCACAGCAACCGACCATCGCCTCAGTACTCCGCGCCGCTGGTTACCGCACGGGATTTGTGGGGACCTGGACCTTGGGTGGCGACGACTCGGCCAATACGCCAGGACAGCACGGATTCGACGAATGGGCCGTGTTGCCCTCGGCGGAGCCCGACACGGCGGAATTCCCCATGTCCTTGAGCAAGAACTCGCAAACGGTCAAAGTGGCGGACAACGCGGACGGCAAGCAACGCCGGTATGTCACGGACGTACTATTGGAGGAAGTCAAATCGTTTTTGCGACAGCACGCAGACGGCGAGCCCTTTGCGTTGTTCGTGGTGCTGAAACTGCCCCGCGGCAGTACGGCCCTCCCGGCGCTGAAAGCCTACGCCGAGGAGGATTGGCCGGATTCGCGGAAAGCCTACGCCGCACGTATTAGCGAATTTGATCAAGCGGTGGGCCTCGTCACGGCGGAGCTTGAGGAGCTGAGACTGGCGAAGCAGACCGCGATTCTGGTGACCAGCAACAGCGGACCGGTTGCGACGGAAGCGGAAGACCTGGACTTCTTTCAAAGCACAGGCGACTTGCGTGGGAAATGCGGCGAACTGTACGAAGCAGCCCTGCGCGTGCCCTGTATTGTGCGCGCCCCGAACCAAGGCTTTCGTGGTGTCCAGCGGGATTACGCCGCCGCGATCTGGGACTTGCTACCGACGCTCGCGGAGTTCTCGGGCGCAGTGCAGGTGCCCAAACAGCGCGACGGCGTGTCCATCGCAGGTATGCTGCGCGGAGGGATCGGGGGATCACGGGACATGTTCTATTGGGACGTTCACGACGGCGACCAAGTGGGGCAAGCGGTGCGGATCGGCGACTGGAAAGTCATCCGCCCCGTAGGCAAGTCGCGCCGCCAAGACTGTGAACTGTACGACCTGGCGAAGGATCCCGGCGAGAAACGTAACGTGGCGGCAAAGCATCCAGAGATTGTCGCCAAGTTCCTTAAATGAGTAAGGCGATGGCTACCATTCGGCATGAGAACTGAAAGGTCCCGGACATGAGAGTTGTCATTCCCACTTGGCGGGACCGCGTGTCCCCGGTATTCGATGTCGCCCGACATCTACTGCTGATCGAACTGACAGACGTGACAGAAGTGTCTCGTCAGGAAGTCTCGCTGCCCGAGGCAGAGCCTGCTCGACGGTTACGCCGGTTGGCGGATCTGCAAGTCCAGACCGTCATCTGTTGTGCCGTCTCACAGCCGTTCAAGGCGGCCTTGGTCAGCCACGGAATCGAAGTGATTGACGAGGTCTGCGGTGATGTGGAAGATGTGGTCCTCGCCTACCGAAACGGGTCCCTCAATGAAGAGCGGTTCGCCATGCCCGGGTGTGTTGGTCACCATCGGCCGGGAGTCCCGCTGAACCCTACCGCGGCGCAGCCGCAAATCCATTAGTCCAGCCTTGATGTCCGGCTTGCACGTCTGACATGCCGTCCCAACACGACAGGCGGCAGAGCCGGACTCACCCCGTGCACGCAGCGTGCGTACATGGCCCTTACGTGTGACCCTTAACATGGAAGTGAATATGTCACGTTTACGGATCATGAGCAGCCTGTTGGTGTTCCTGTTACTCAGCGGCGCGGCCGGGGCGCAAGACGCCTTACAGGCCGACGCCGAGAAGCCAATTCCTGCCGCGCAGACCGAGGATGCCTCTGTGCCGTCTGCGCCATCCCACCAAGTTCCGCCGGCGAACGAAAATGCCGGAGCGAGCGAAGCGAATCGGCCCGCCTCGGCCAAGCCGCAGCTGTCGCCACGAGGGGCTGAGACGAACGACGCCTCGGCGGCACAGCCACCGGAGTTGTCTCCCGAAGCACAGCGGCGGCGTGATGAACTACGGCGCTGCTTGGCGTACTATTTTCTGCGGCCGGAAACCACGGCCGAGCGTGCCCCTTGGGGCGCCATGCACGCCATCGTGGGTTTCGGTGTGGACACGGCCTTGGACGCCGGCCACGAGAAAGTCAACGCCATCGGCTGGCTGTGTTGGAATCGATCCTGCGGTGGCATGCAGCTGTTCTACGCGGATCGTGGCCAAGTGATCGCGCCGATCGGACCCGGGTACCAAGGACACGAAGGGCAGTTCCTCCAGGTCATGGCCCTGTCCCGCGTGCCGAAAGACTACGCCATGAAAGTCAACGGTCAGGAATTCTCGATTGCAGATTTGGTCAAACGTGAACAACTGACTTGCCAAAGCCGCACCGAATTGAGCTTCAAGCTGGTGGGGTTGTCCCATTACCTGGACAGCGATGCGACCTGGCAGAACCAATCCGGCGAGTCCTGGAGCCTGGAGCGTCTGATCCAGGAGGAGTTGGCCCAACCGGTGAACAATGGTGTGGCCTGCGGCGGTTCGCACCGTCTGATGGGACTGGGCTACGCTGTTCGCAAACGCGAACGGCGCGGCGAGCCGGTCACCGGACAGTGGATGCGGGCCAAGCAGTGCGTGCAAAATCATGCGGCCTATGCCTTTCGCGTTCAGAACGTCGACGGCAGCTTCAGTACCAATTGGTTCGAAGGCTCTGGCAACTCGGCAGATCTCGAACGGAAGCTGAACACGACGGGACACACGCTCGAATGGCTGCTGCTCTCGCTGCCGGACGAGCAGTTGCAGGATCCCCGTTTGACGCAGGCCGCCCAGTTCCTGACGGCGTTGATGTGGACGCATCGCAGTCAACCCTGGTACATCGGTGCCAAGGGGCATGCGCTTCACGCTTTGACGCTGTACGACGAACGGGTGTTCGGCGGCAAACCGGGACAGCGCGGCGCCGAGTTGGCCCCGTTTACGGATCAAGTCGCCGCAGAGGGACCGCCCGTGCGGAGGAATGAACCCGCGACTTCGCCTGCGGCGGGTCGTCCACGGGCCTACCGGACACGCTGAGCCGGATTCGAGAGCAGCTTGGGGGCAGGCGTCTGCCGAAAGCGGGCGCGGGTCGCTATTCGGTCTGGGGCGATGCCGTGGCCCGCCGGGCACAGAT
>JAPLNJ010000704.1 GCA_026692885.1 Planctomycetota bacterium
GGCGGGAACACTCCCACCGACTTACGTCGGGAGCTTCTCGGGGACGATCACGACACGGCGAGCATTTCGCAACGTTATGATCAAGGCCATCGTTTCGCTGTCCCCCTCCGTGCCCCGGCCTTGCTATCCGATCTTGCGAGGCGTCATGGTGGGTGATCTGCTCCCAACCATTGTAAATCGTGGGGGTGTTCCAACGCTTGAGTTCCAGCAACTCCGCGTGGCTCAGTCGTGGCGGGGCAGAAGGGTTCATGGGTGGGATCCCGTGGTGCGGGGTTGGGAGAACACAGGTTTCTTGAGCAAGGGGAGACTAAGTATGGACGTCGCGAAATGACTTGTCCACCACGAATGGCGGGGAGGTCTGTCAGCCCGGATTATTCACGTAGGCCGGAACGAGGTCGCACAAAGCTATGCCGGAGCGGCGCAACCGAAGCCAGAAGGAAGAACCTGCTTGGTGCAAACCGCCCACGCCCCACGCGACCGAAGTTCCGGCAATGGCTTCGGTTGCTTGTTCCGGCCTACAGCTTCACGAATAATCCGGGGTCAGGGCCTTCTCTGCTGCAAGGCGAAGTGGGCGGTACAGTGGGCTCCGGTCGCCAACGGCACTCCCGCCAAGGACAAGACTTGGGCACCGGAGGAGATTGACGCCAACCACGCGTCCGTTCGCGACGGCGGCGGCTTGCGCCGTCTGACGGTCGCCCGCGAGGCCGATGGGGTCTGGACTATCATCCGCTGATCATCACAATTGCCAAGGAGTAACGAGCGGTTCCTCACGCAGCCCGACCCGGCCATGAATTCACTCGCCGCCAACAGTTTGTCAGTCAGTCGCAGCTCGCGGAAGACGTGCGCAAACGACTCACCGAAAAGGTGGAACGCGTGAAGCAAATCGCGCACGCCTGGGCAGAGGCTGGTCGCGACCCGGCGTTCAGGGCCAAGACCATGGGTGAAAAGGTCAAGCCGTTTATCGACGTCGGCAAGATCATCGAAGCGGAAACCGAACTGGATCGCTTGCTCGAACAACTCAAAAAAGACACAAGATGAAGACCAACACCCCAATCCTCCTCGTCTGTCTCCTCGCCTTCAAGGCCTCGGCAACAGAGCCCAAAGTTGCTGATGTCGCTGAAACCAAATATCTGACCTTTCAACTCATGACCGGTCTCCCTGGGTATGCAGGCCCGCAGCCAATGCCCGGCCATTTTGTGCTTGGCAAGGCGCAATTGGAGGCGTTTGTCCACGACGCAGTCAAAGCGATCGGAACGACGGGAGACATCCGGCACAAGTTGGGGTTTGCCGTGGGGCCCCTCTGTTTTGATATGTCCGACGAGGAAACGCGCCAGTTCATCCACGATTCGTTTGCGGTCGCCCGGGAAAACGATGTGGCCGTTGCCTTTCACATCGACGATTCGATTTCTTGGGGAGCGCGCAAGGACCTCTTGTCCAATCCTGACAACATCGAGACTGCGGACTGGCAACAAAACTCCAACACGGGCCGGCGGGCTGATTGGGGTCCCCAACCCACCAAGTTTCCGCCGCAGATGTGTTTCAACAGCCCCGCCATCGTGGCCGCGGTGAAAGATCGCGCGGGGCTGATCGGCACAGAAATCAAGCACGAGCTGCCGGTCTTGAAATCCCAAGGAAAGGAACACCTGTTCGCGGGCGTCATCGCCGGGTGGGAGACTTACATCGGCCGCGATTTTGAAACAGACCGTCCCCTGGGTTATCGGGCCCTCAGCCATCGGGGATTCAGCAAAAGCAATCCGCCCAAGGATCCCGACCTCGAGCGGGTCCGCATCGTCAAGGAGTTCATGGAACTCTGGGCCAATTCTCTACACGCGGCTGGAACTCCCCGCGAGAAGATATTCTGCCACATCGCGTTCACGTCCCAAGGACTGCGCGCAGCGGACGCGAAAGAATCCTACGCGGAAAAAGTTCATTTCGCCCTGCCCGAGGTGGCCTTCAGTTCCGCATATCGTCCGGGATTCTCCACCTACCCTGAGGGGACGACCGTCAAGGAAATCTATGCCGTTCTGGCCCAGCACGGTTCTCCCGGCTGGATCTCCGCCGAAGGCACCAACGTGTCTCCTACGAGCATGCCGGGCGAACCCAACATGGAGACCTATTTGGGGCGGATGTTCAACCACGGTGCAGTGCTGGTGAATGTTTTTGCCTGGGGCGTTGGCGGTGAGGCCATGCGCAACAACTTCTTTCGCCAGGCCACAGAGAATCCCGAGGCGCTGGCCGCGTACGCCAAGTTTCTGCGGCACAACGCCCTCGTCGAGACCGCCCCGACTGGTTTCTCCAGCGAGGCCTTCCAAGCTAAGCTGCACCGAATTCAAAGGGGTCTCCCCGGCTGGGTTCAAGAATCGGGACAACAGGCGCGGGTGCTGCCCCTGACGAAAGAACTCGAGGCGTTGATTAGGAACAGGAAATGGCTGGAAGCGGACAAACTGGCCGATGAGTTGCTGGCGCTCATGAAGGGCGCACCGATTGAGGCGCAGACGGAGGTATTACCCCGCTCGGAACGCCTACCTCCCAAGATTCAAAGAATCCAGAGGGAGCTACCCGCATGGCTCCAGGGCGACGCCGACAAGAAGAACAAGGCCACCGCGCTCATGCGACAACTGCAAGAGCATCTGAAAGCCAAGAACTTCGAGGAAGCCGAGCGGACGGCTGATTCCATTCTGCAGATGATGGGCAAATCACTATGAACCATCGAACCTTGCTTGCCGTGCTCGTGGCGACCGCTTTCCAGGCCGCGGCGCCGGCGGCGGAAGACAGCCGCCCGAAGCTGCCCTTCTCCGTCAAGGTGACTGAGGAGAAATTGGAGTCGCTGCCCGACTATATGGGACCGAAGAACCCGGTCGATATGGACTTCCCCTATTGCCCAGTGATGATCGATGGCGAGTACTGGATTATCTCCAGAAGTACCTCTCCTTCAATTACATCAGCGGCCTGTCGGTGTGCAACGACCTGACGAAGCAGGACTGGGGGCCTTCCTACTACTTCGGCCCTTATTGGTGCAGCGGCGGGCTGGTCGGCACTTGGGCGACCAATGAGGCCAAGACCGATATTCATGCTGGCGGCCAGACGTTGTTCGTCTACGCTTTCTGGCAGAAGGCGGCGGCCCGCCAGTTTCGTATCGACCTGGGGCCGAGTGAGACCGCCGCAGTCGGATTCGTTTCGCCCTCGGTCTACCTGAGCACGCCCAGTCAAGGGCATTGGGGCGTGACCGCGGAACCCGGACACTACTGCGGCTATACACCGCTGTTCGAATCGGCGGACCCGATTGAGAGCCGCCGCACCCGCCGGGTATCGAGCGCCAGCACGGAGCTGTCCTACCAGGGCCAATGGACCGACGAGGCGCACCAGAGCTACTACGAGGGCCAGGCGAAAGTCAGCGCGGTGGCCGGGGAGAGCGTCGCGCTGGCCTTCCACGGCGCGGACATCTACTGGCGGGCCGTGAAGGGACCGGACTGCGGCCAGGCCGACGTCTTCCTCGACGGTGTTCTGGCAAAGACCGTCGACTGCTATGCCAATCTCCCCACCACCTACCAGTTCGGATTCATCAAGACCGGACTGGATGCGAAGACGCCGCACACGATCAAGGTGGTCGTACGCGGCGACAGGAATTCCGCCTCGAAGGGCGCAGCGATCAAGCACATGCTCTTCGAATATGCCGCCGAAAGTTACCGGGCGTCGGACGGCTATTCTAGCGTCCCAGGTAAGAACCAGTGGCACAACCAGCAGCGGAGCGGCGGAGCCTATTCCGACATGACCTTCAAGGATCCGCACTGGAAGGGCGACGATACGTGCGAGATCGGCTACTTTCACATGACGCCCGGCGTGGGCGACGCGGTGCGGAAATGGGTGGCCCCGCGCGCGGGCGTGGTCCGCGTCGAAAGCCGCGTGTCTCCGGATGGCGGCAACACCCGCGCCGTGAATGTGGCCATCCTGCATAACACCCGGGAAATCTGGCCGACGCAAACCGTCAAGGACAAGCCCGTTCTCCACGACCTGGAACTCACCGTGATCCCGGGCGACGCCCTGTACTTCATCGCCAGCAGGCAGGACGCGGCCAGCGGCCGCATCCATTGGGATCCGGTGGTCACGTACAAGGAGTACCCACATGACTAATCGCTGTGCTGCCTCGATTAGCGCCTTCTACGGCAACCCCTATGACGGCATGATCAGCCCGCCTGACTGCCGGCTGGCGTGGAGTTGTCCGATGGCCTGTTTGAAGGACGGGCTCAACCACCTTGCCCTGCAATGCGACTCGCCCCAGGGCATCCGCGTGATTTTCGTGGACTTGGCGGTTTCTTGAGATTCAGCAGAGGGGGACGTTAACCGGGTCGGCGATTTGGCGACAACGCGCGCCATCGTAACCCAAAGCGTAAGCGAGGAGAACTCGGCTGTCCGGTCGAAGAAATGAGCCCGCAGGTCGCGAAGACTGCGGGCCAACCGATGATTGACTTACGGCGCCCAGCCGCGCGGGCCTCCGCCGACGAAGGCGGCCGACCATCTCGCGTGGGACGCGACCGAGTTGTATCATGGGAATCGTACGACTGCTGCCGGACCGCCCGGTGCGAGGTCCGGTTGGCTGCCGTTTGGCCGACCAACGACCGAGGTGGTGGACGGTGGTCCCGAAAACCCGCCTTCGCGACGAGTGTCTAGAGTTTTGTGTTGTGAGATAACGAAAATGCAGAGAGAGCGATCCGCTTCACCGGTTCAAGGAGATCTACCGTGCTGATGCGCGCCTTGGTGGTAGGCATCAACGAGTACTGCACGCCGGACGTTCCGGTGCAGAACCTCCAGGGGTGTCTGAACGATGTGCAACTGCTGTTGGCGGTGCTGCAGTCCGTGTACGGTTGTCCGGCCAATCGCATCCGCACCTTGCTGGACTCAGAAGCCACGACGGCCAATCTGGAGCGGGCCTTCAGGGAGTGTGGTCGAGGGTGAACGGCTATTCTTCTACTACTCCGGGCATGGCGTCCGAGTTCCCGACACGAACGGTGATGAACCGGATGGGTGGGATGACTCATTGGTACCCCACGACTTCTCGAAAGTCAGGCCCTTTCTGGACGATGAGATTCGGGCCTTCCGGGCTCGAGTTCCCGCAACGGCCAAGATGATCCTGGTGTTTGACTGCTGCCACGGCGGTGGCATGCCCCGCGCGCCCATGTCCACGAGTGCCGCCGACGCGGAGCGTCAGGCACAACGTCAGGTGCGGTACGTGTCCCCCCTCTCTCGAGACTTGTACTCCCACGCGCAGCTGCAGCAACTCCAGCGCCATAAACAGTCCTGCGGCATCGAGGCGATCGCCGAGAACTTCATCTGCCTGGCCGCGTGTGGGCGAGACGAGCAGGCCTATGAGCAACCGCTCGAGAACCGCCGACACGGCGTCTTCACCTACGCACTGGGCCAAATCTTGAAGGCCCGTGGCCCAACGGCGACGGCCCACGAGATCGAACGCGACTCGCAGGAATTCATCTCCCGGCTCGGGATCGAATTCCAGGTACCTTGCGTGCTTGGCAACCGGGCCTACTACGACATTCCGTTATTCGATTGAGCTGACCCTCAGCAGCGAAGGAGTAAGACGTGAGCACAAAGCGCGCCCTCGTGATCGGTATCAATCAGTACCCACTCCTGCCAGGACGGGACTTGGTGGGATGCGTGCATGATGCCCAACTGATGCAGTCGATCCTGGTAAATCGCTTCGGCTTCCCCGCGGAAAATGTCCGGATGCTGACGGACGGCGAGGCGACCCAAGCGGGGATCCGTTCCGCGTTCCAACGATTGCTGGACGAGACTGGCACGGACGATGTGGTGGTGGTCTTCTACGCCGGCCACGGTTCGCAGATGACGGATCGGGAAGGGGACGAACCGGACGGGCTGGACGAGACGATCGTGCCTCACGACAGTGGCCGCGATCCCCAGCCGAACCGGGATATCACCGATGACGAACTGTACTTCGTCGTGCTGGAACTAAGCAAGAAGACCCCGCACATCACGCTAATCTTCGACTCTTGTCACTCGGCCACGATCACCCGCGATGTCTTTGGCGTGGGCTCGCGCTCGATTCCGGCCGACGAGCGCGGCGTGGAGGACCTGCCGCCTTCACCGATCGCGGACAAGACGCCGTTGGTGCTGGGTAGCAATCTGGGGCCCAGCGGCTGGCTGCCCCTCGGATCCCGGTACGTCTTGCTCGCAGGTTGCCGTGCCGAGGAAAGTTCGTTCGAACATCGGCTGCATCAGGACGGCCAGGAACTGGTGCATGGAGCACTAACCTTCTTCCTCGCTCGCGAACTGTCGCATGCCGAAACGGGTAGTACGTACCGCGATGTGTTCGAACGCGTCAGCAGCCAAGTAACCGTGGCCCACTCGCGTCAGCATCCGCAGATCGAAGGCACCCTGGATCGCGAGCTGTTCGGCACGCGGGACATCGCGCCGATGCGATTCGTGGCGATTACGGGGCGCATCGGTTCGCAAGTCACGCTGGCGGCCGGAGGGGCCCAGGGCTTGACCGTCAACTCGGCCTGGGCCATTTATGCCAGCGGCGTGAAGCAGATCCCGGAAAACGCCGTTCGTCTGGGACGCGTCCAGATCACGAAAGTTGGCGCCGTGACATCCGAGGCCACGATTGAAAGCGAGTCGCAGCCGGGGATCATCGTGGAAGGTACCCGCGCGGTGGAGGAGAGCCGTTGCCAAGCCAGCATGAAACTGGCCGTCGAAGTGGTGGCGCCGGACGGCTACCGAGCGGACGCCGAGCAGTTACGGAACCTGATCCAGCAGTATCTCTTGCTGGAATTGGCGCCGGCTGGTGCGGCCGCGGTGCGGGTTTACGTCGTGGCTCCGCGCGAAACGGCCGGACAACAGGACGCCGTGCCGCAGTTGGGCCCAGTGACCCACGCGACCTGGGCCGTGGTCGGCCAAGACGGCAAGCTCATCATGCCGCCGCATCGGGTCGATGAGCAGAACGCAGTGGGGATCGTCTGTGATAACCTGGAGAAGATCTGCCGCTACGAGAATGCGCTCCAATTGGAGAACCCAGACCGCAGCAACGAACTCGATGGCCAAATCGAGTTCGTTATCAAACGCCAACGGAGCGACGGGCAATGGGTGCCGGCCGAAGCGGATGCGACGGGCGCGGGCGTGACGTTTGAAGAAGGTGATCGGCTGGCGTTCACAATGACAAACAAATACCGTCAGCCACTCTACATCACGCTGCTGGACTTCGGCCTTACGGGCTGCATTGACCAAGCCTACCCTCATCGAGGTGCCAGCGAGGCCCTGGCGCCGGGGCGCACCGTGACGATTGGCGAGCGAGCGGGCGAAGAACTGGAGTTGGTTTTTCCCGATAACTTTCCCTTCGTCGCGGATCCTGCGGAGCAGACGCCTGCGGAGGGCACAGAACACCTCAAGCTGTTTGTGACCACGGCTCCCGCGGATTTCAGTAGTCTCCTCCAGGCCGGCGTGCGCGACGCGGCCAAAGACGCACGCGCCACAGCGAATCCGCTGGAGCAACTGCTGGAGTTCGCGATGGTAGGCGGAGGTACTCGGGAACTCAAGCCGGTCAAACGCCCGCCAGCCGAGCAGTGGACGACGGTCACCCGCAGTTTCTCGCTGCGGCGTAAGGCGCCCAAGATCCGTTTGCCCGGAGATGACACGGCGGTTGTGGTTGGTGACAAGACGTTGCGGACTCCGGGATTGACCGGGGTGGTACAAGTGCATGCGTCTTATCGTGCCCGGACACGCAGCGCGGAGTTGACGACGGATCGATTGGAGCAAGTGCTCGCCATCCAGAACTGTACGCTCGGCGAGACGATCGAGATCATGGACGCCCGTGAGACCGGTCCCGCACGCGCCGTAACGCCATACCGCGAGCCCGCCCTGGAACTGGAGACGCCCGAGCCGGGGGCCGGCTGGGAGCAAGTGGTGCTCTACGCGGACGAAAGCGGCGTGCTGAGCTGGAATTTCACCGAGCCGGCGTCTCGGGGGGAGAACCGCCGCACCTACGTGCTTCGCCGACATGTGCCGCAGGCTGTGCCCGCCGGGGAACGCGGACTGATCGGCGCCGTCGGCCGCAAGCTCCTCAAGATGGTCCTGCTGCCATTGGTGGATCCGCTGATCGGCAAGATCAGCGAAACGTTTGCCCGGCGTTGGGAAGAGCGGCATCGTCCCTACCGCCTGCGGATGTTCACGCCCGACGATTACCGTGCGGAGGTCCCCGACGCTTGGCATGCCGGGAACTGGCAGAAGCTCGCAAGCGGACGGTCGCTGCTGCTGATCCACGGCACGTTCAGCCGCGCGCATTCGGCTTTTGGAGCGTTGCCCCCAGAGTTCGTCGGTCAGCTGTGGGACCGATATCAAGGACGCGTGTTCGCCTTTGACCACTTCACGATGTCGGACAGCCCGCAGCAGAACGTGAAGTGGTTCCTGAACCAGATACCCGACGGCATAGCCCTCGATTTGGACGTCGTCTGTCATTCTCGCGGCGGGCTGGTCAGTCGCGTGCTTGCCGAGAAGTTGACGGAGGTTACGCCACGTCCCGAGCAGACGCGGATCCACAAGGTGGTGTTCGTCGCAAGTCCTAACGCCGGGACCAGGCTGGTCGACAACCAATATCTGGGCGATCTGCTCGACAGCCTGACGAACCTGATCAACTTCTTGCCCGATAACGGCGCCACCGACATCCTGGAGGGCGTGCTCACGGTGGTGCGGCAACTCTCGGTCGGGGTGCTCGGCGGGTTGGACGGCCTGCAGTCGATGCGGCCCGGGGGCCCGTTCCAGCAGTGGCTGAACCAAGGACCGCGCGGGCAGGCTCAATACTACGCCCTCGCGTCCAATTTCGAGCCAGCCAATCCCGGCTGGAAGGACTTTGCGAAGAACCGCTTAATGGACTGCGTCTTCCAGCAGGATAACGATCTCGTCGTGCCGACGGCCGGCGTCTTCGAGAACAACGGTTCGCCGATGTTCCCCATCGCGGACCGGCACGTATTCCCGCCCGCCGACGCGGTCAGCCACACGGTTCACGTGAACTCATCCCTGGCGGGGCAGGCCAATGCTCAGACGTTGTGCGGACCCTTCTGACGGAGACCGACTTATGCCTACCCGTGGCACTCGCGTCTTGATCCTGACGGCGACGTTGGCGCTCTTAGGTTCTGCCGAAGTCGCGAATGGTCAGCGGGGCCGTCCGCTACCACCGCGGCCGGTGCCGCACGAATTCAAGCCGTATGAATTCAAGCCGTATGAAGGCAAAGGGATTGAGTACAAGCCCCACGATGGCAGATCCGAGCCGAGTCGTCTTGAGCCTTCCGAGAAGGCCCCCCACGAAGGCGGACGTGACAACGAAGCTAGTCGAAAGTCACGTTCTTAATCCCCAGGCTCGCTCGGAACGAGGAACCGATTGGCGCGGGAAATTATTGGATCTCCAATTGGACGCGAAGATCGCTCCGCTTCGCGCGTTGAACGACCTGCGGAGCCAAGCTTCAGCGTTTTCCGGGCCAACCTGCGAGGGGCTGGCTGATATGGCTTTGGCAGAGATGGGCCAGCAGGTTCATAAGGGCAGTGAGCCAGTTGCCCTCTTGCGCGAGCTTGACGCAACGCTAAGGCGCTATGAAGCCGGCCGTGAAACGGGCTCTGTCGGGAATTCCGTTCAGAATAGAGTTGTCGCGGGGTTGGGGCGTTTGAAGGAGGGACTTGCGGAGCGCGCATGGCGCGACGGTCTCGACAAGATCGCCAAACCCGCTGAAAGCAACCATTGGGCGGCTGCACGAGATAGTGCCCGTTCGTTGTTGGAGGGGCTCAAGTCGGTGTCGTCGGATGCCCCCCACGCGGCGGCGGCCAAGACCGTCCAGCGGTTCGCCGAGGTCGCGGAACGGCAAGTACTATTGGACGCGGTGTCCAAGGCGTTGGACGGTGACTTCGGCCCGGCCTCACGACTGCCCACCCGTGAGTCATTAGCCAGCTTTCCCGCATCCTTGCGCCGCGCTCTTGATTATGTTCGTCACTGTCAGATATTGTACGCCGAGACGGCGAAGTCAGACGAGCAGCCCCCGGAGCCAGCCAAGATCCGCTTCGCCATCGCCGAACTCACAGCGAATGAACCAAGCGTGCGGAACCCGCTCCGGCACGTCGAGATCGAGTTGGCCGTGCAGGCCTTTCTGCAAGGCCATCCTGCGCCGGCGCGCGACCTGCTGAAAGACGCCACCTGTGATCGCCGGGAGGATGAAGGTCCCACAGACCATGACACTTCCTTCGCGGATCTGGTACGAGATCTGAAAGCGGTAGTGGTCGGCGAGGGAAAGCTGGACGGGGATGGCGTCGGGACGAAGGTCGGCGACGAGCACACGGGTTTGCACCCGGCGCGCGGGCCTCCGCCAGGGGCCGCCAAGTTCTTACTTCCGGAAGCCGGGGTGCTTAGTTATCGTCCGCCGCTCGTCGAATCGCCATTCGGAAAACTGCCGCCCCTGAAGCGGGCCATCGACGCGATCGCTATTCCGTTGCGCGAGGAGGCCAGAACGAAAGCCCGGGAGGAATCCGCCCAGACCCGAACAGAATCGCAAGCCGCCCTGAAGGAGCTAAGGCAAGTGGCGGCCGGATTTCCGCGCGCGCCGCCAGTTCCAATTCCGGGCGATGACGAGAAACGCAAACGCTTCGCGGCGTCGTTGACGTCAAGCTTGTCCGCGAGTGATTCTTCGGGGCACGACGCGGTGTGGTATTTGAATCGCGGTTTGGACTCTCACAAGCGAGGCGATGAGAATCAGGCGTTGGAGGAATTCGCTGCTGCCTTGTCGGTCAGGCCATCAGCGATCTCGAAATCGCGGTCAACCTGGAGCCCACCAACGGAAAGGCATTTTCGCTACTTGGTACGGCTTGGCGATTGAAAAAAGACTACGACAAGTCCATCGAGAACTACACTCAAGCGATTCGTCTTGAACCAACCGCTGTGCGTTTCGCACTGCGAGCTGGCGTTTGGCGAAACCAACAGGAGCACAGCAAAGCCTTGGCGGATGTCGCTGAATCCATTAAGCGAGATCTGCATGAAAGCTTGGCTTACTCGGTCGCTGGAGATATCTGGTCTGCGAGGAAAGAATTCGACAAAGCCTTGGCGGAGTACACCAAAGTGATCGAACAGGATCCCAAGTCGGCGGACGCCTATGTAGACCGAGGGGATGCATTTCTTGCAATGCAAGAATTCGACCGAGCCGTCAAGGATTACAGTCGAGCTGTCGAGCTGGCCCCCGGCAGGGCCGGTTTCTTGATCGACCGCGGGCGCGCGTACAGGCGATCCGGACGGTATCGGGACGCACTTGCGGACTACGCATGTGCCCTTAAGAAGGATTCCAAGAGCGCGCGGGCTCTCAGCTGCCAAGCTTGGCTTCTGGCAACGTGCGAAAAGGACGGGTTTCGTGACGGCAAGCGAGCCGTTGAGAGCGCCACGCAGGCATGTGTCCTCGATGCGTGGCGCGACTGGCAAGGACTGGAAATCCTCGCGGCAGCCTATGCCGAACAAGGCAATTTCATGGAAGCCGTAGAGTGGCAGCAGAAAGCCATCGAACTAGCGCCGCTGGAGGAAGTCGAGCAACTGAGGTCCCGCCTGTCCTTGTTTCGGGAACGAAAACCTTACCGCGATCATGTCGAACGCCGGCCAAATTGAGCACAAAATCGCAGCCGCACTTGCCAGCTCCGACTGCCAGCGGGCGGAAGTTTTGGCGGAACAGTACCGGGACCAAGCTCAGGAACCGGTCGCGGGGGAACTCGCGCAATCCGAGTGGTTCCGGTCGCGATACCTGTCGGTCCGCGTGAGTCTGCATAGCGGTCAATTGGAAGCAGTTCTGAAATACGCCGAGCCGCTTTTGGGCCGTGTCCACGATGTCCCGCCCGAATTGGCCTGCGAACTGTTGTTAACGGTCGCCGAAGTCCGCGCTCGGCTGGGACAGACCACAGACGCCAGGAACGCCTTGGCGAAAGCGGTAATATTCGACAGGCTGCTGCAAACCGATCGCCTCCTGCGGCTCCGGCACCTTCGGGCCAGACTGTTGCTGGGCGACGTGTCGCAGTTGGCCAGCGAGTTGACTGCCTGCTATCGGATGCTGGAGCAGGACCATGCCAA
The DNA here is from genome assembly GCA_026692885.1 of Planctomycetota bacterium. The sequence continues at coordinate 12,110 of JAPLNJ010000704.1, forward strand.
CCATGCGCTCCTGTTGATCGAGGAAGGACGCGCATGGGAAAGCACGGGAGACTTGCGCCGCGCAGAAGCCTGTTGGCAGCACGCCGGCACGATCGCGCAGCAGGTCGGTGCATCGCCCGTGCGGACCGACGCCCTCCTGCAGCTCGGCCGGTTGCGGCATCTGCGCGGCGAACTCCAGGCGGCGTTGGATGCTTACGATGAGGCGGCCGAGAATGCCATCGCAGGGACGCCTCAGGTGCTGGAACTCCGCCTGCGCCACCTGTTGGTCGAACTCGAACTAAACCGCTGGAAGCAAGTGCAGGCGACTTATCGGCGACTGCTGCCGGACGACCTTCGCGCGAAGTTGCCGTCCGAACTGCGGGGCTTGGCTGCCACGCTGGGTGTGCTGTTGGAGGGAGACGCCGGTGCACCGGACAACGCCGAGCTCCGGGCCTATCGCAGTGCTTCTCGCGGCGATCGAGCGACGGCGCGGAGGCAGTATACAGCGGCTTTCGAGTCGGCCCAAGATCCGGTACGCCGGGCGCGATTGGCACTCGCGCTCGGCCTGTTGGAGTTGGCTGAGGCGAATCGCACAGAAGCCCAGCGCTGGTTGGACTTGGCGGAGCCGTTGGCTCGCGCCCACGGACTAGACGAAGTGCTCTGGCGGTGCCTGGAGGCACGCGGCCAAGCGTTCGCGGAAATCGACTCGGACGACGAACGTGCGCGGCCGTGCTACGAGGAAGCGATTGCCGTTTCCGAGCGACAACGCGCCCAATTCCGTAGCGGGCTCGACGCGGCCGCCTATGCCGTCCACCGCACGACGGTCGCCCAGTATCTATTGCGAGGTGTCGCACGGCGCGACGACGGTGCGAGTCTGTTTCAATATCAGGAACTGGAGCGTGGCCGGCTGCAACTCGAATTGCGACTGGCTGGCGAACGCCGCGAGGGTTTTCCCGAGAACGCTGCCTGGGAGCAACTGTCTCGCGAATGGAAGGAACTGGCGGAGCATGCCCGGCCCGACGACCCGGCCGGGTCCGGAAGGGGCGATCCGCAGAGCGTCGAACAAGAACGGCTGCTGGAGCAATATCTTTCCGATGCCAGCCGCCGTGGCGACTATGCGATTCCCGCGATGAGCACACTCGCGGATTTGGAACGGAGCTTGCCGTCCGGTTCCGTTTTCGTGTCCGCCAGTATCGTGGAAGACGAGATCTTCTGGTTGGTCGTCCGCCCAGGAAAGTCGTTCCAAATCGTGCGGGTGCCGGATGCCAATGCAGTGACCGCGCAGGTGCGGCGTCTGCGTCAGTGCATCGAAAGCCAACTGCGCAGCTCGGCACGCAGCCAGGAGCGTGGGGAACTCGACAAACACCTGACGGCTCTGGGAGAAGGCCCCCTGGGGACGGCCTTGGGACAAACGCTGCGATCGGGCGAGAAGGTGCCGGAACGAGTGCTTTGGATTCCCGACGGGGACCTCTCCGGGCTGCCCCTCCATGCAGTGCGTTGGAAAGGCCGGTATCTGATTGAGACCCACGAATTCGTGTATGACTTCTCCGGTTCGTGGGTCGTGTACCAGGCGCAGGCGTCACACCGTCGGCGACTTCGTTGGGGCGGACCACTGATGGTGGTGGAAAGCCCAGAGAGACTGCGGTTTGCAGAACGAGAAGCCGAGGGGGTGGCGATGCATCTCGCGCACAGTCGCATTCTGCGTCGCGACCAAGCAAATCGCGAGAACATTCACCGGTATCTGCGACGCGCGAAGCTGCTCCATGTCGCCTGCCACGCTCACTTTGACCCGCATCGGCCCGCCGACGCCTACGTGCAGTTGCCGTCCGGAGAATCCTGGCATGGGGTCGAATGGCTGAACGGCGATTTGCTCGGAATGCCGTTGGTGGCACTGAGCGCGTGCCGGACGGCTCAGACGTCCGCGGTGGTGGGCCAGGAGGTCTTTGGGCTGGTCTCGGCGGCTCTGGCAGGAGGCGCCGGCAACGTCCTGGCCGGACTTTGGCCGGTACTTGATCAAGACGCCGTGGCCCTGATGTGTCGGTTCTATCATCATTGGCTGACCCAACCGGCTTCGACAGCTTTGGCGTTGGCCCAGCGCGAGGCCCTGGCCGATGCGCGCAGCAGTCCCTTGGCGTGGGCCGTTTTTGCTCTCTTCGGCGATTGCCGCCCGTGTATCGGTTCTCGCTGGTGGTGGCGTTGGTGGGCGCGCTTCCGGCAGAGACGCCAGGAATCTGCTCGGCCTGTTCACGACGCTGCAATTCATCGAGGGGTGTTCCGTACGGATCGAACCGGTCGTCCTCGTTGATCGGCCGCGTGCGAGACAGGCACGCCCGAGTTCGATTTCGGCGGCCACGGGTGTACAACAGATTCAAAGCGATCCGATAGAGCCAGGTGTAGAACGCGCAGCGCTGCCGGAAGGTGGCGAGTTTCAGGTAAGCCTGGACGAAGGCGTCCTGCGTGATTTCCTCGGCGTCCCCATGCACGCCAGCGACATGGCGGAGGCCGGTGAACAATTGGTCTTGGTACTTGCGAACCAACTGTCCAAAGGCATCTGAATTGCCCGCCAGCGACCGTTCGATAAGTTGTTTGTCGGTCGTATTTTGTTCGGTTGTCGTGAACATGACGTTGACTTTCGCGCGAGTGTCGCTGTGCCAATTCATGGAAAGCAAAGGCCGTGCCAACAACGGGGCCTTGATCGTAACGTTGCGCACGGCTGTCAGTGCTGGCAATGATCTGGGTGGCTGGTGGCTGAGCCTAAGCGAGGCCCCCGTACCCGGTGGCTGGGGCATCGCTGCACTCTGCCCCAGGGCCTTGATCATAACGTTGCGAAATGCTCGCAGTGTCGTGATCGCCCCCGA
>JAPLNJ010000705.1 GCA_026692885.1 Planctomycetota bacterium
TGGGCTAAGACACCGGGACACGGAGGTCCCGCCTCTTCCTCTTCCCACTCCATCCCCGTTGATCGACTGCGGGATATTGTTTGCCCCGGCCATCTCACACAATCTGGCACTTCCCGTCTCAAAAAATCCGGGGCGCATCACTTGCGGCGCAGCTTCTGCAAGTCCTTCTGCCACTGCTCACGTTCGGAACGTAATCCGTCCAGCTGTTTTTCCAACCGCTTGGCCTGTTGGTCGATAGCGGCCAACTCTGTGGAGGCCGTCTTCAGTTGCTCGGCGACGTCACGCACCGAGGCATCCTCGGGAGTCGCCTGCAGTCCACGTTCGACGTCCGCCAGCTCGCGTTGGCCCATGTCGAGTTTCTTGAGCAATTCGTCGGCCGTCGCCACTCGCTCCGCCAAACCACGTTCCGGCAAGTGCTCCAGCGTTCGCCGCCCGCCCTCGGACAACCCCAGCCCGTAGGTCAGGCTTTCCAGCCTGAGGCGAGCGGCAGGAAATAGCTTACCCAACTCAATGTAGGATGGTCTTCCAAGACCGTCCTGATCGGCATGGAAAGGCCGACCTACGGGTAAGTTATTTCCTGTCGCTCGCCTGACATCCTCGCCGCTCCGTCTTCCCAGCCTGACATCCCCGCCGCCCGCTTTCTCCCGCCCACCCCCTGACGGACCGACGTCAGGCTGGAAAGCCTGACCTACTTGGGCCGCCCGCCGGGCCCGATCTTGTTCCAAGAACTCCTGCACCAGCTTGATCGCCTTGCTGCCGGCCCGCTGCTGCTTCAATACCTTGAGAAGTTGCTCGTCCCGCTCGACGAGCAGTCGCGTGGTGATCGCGGCCTCCGCCGCCCCGCGTTCGCGATTGGCCTGATCCGCGACCGTCTGCAGCAGATTCGGCCGCAACAGGGCCTGCGGGAGCTCGGTGGCCGCCAAGGCGACAAGCCGCTCTTGGGCATCCGCCACCAGTTGCTCCAGCTCCGCCCGACGCCGATGCCGGGCTTCACGTTGCTCCCAGTGCTGACCGCCGATTCTCGCAAACTGATCTTCGGTCTGCTGGAGCCGCTGGATGGCCACCAACCGCGGATTCTCCAGGGCCCCCAGTTCCTGGACCAGACGATGGATCTCGGCCTGTTTGGCCTCGAAGGCTTCTTCGAGTCGCTCGACCTCTTGCAGATCCGTCGACTTGCGAGCCCGCTTCGCCACGCGGCCTTCCAGAACCGCCGCATCCGCCACCAGCCGCTCGGCCAGATCCAATCCCAGCAGCGACTTGATGGCGACACCCAGGGCCTGCGTGCTGGAGTCGTCCTCGGCCAGGAACCGGATCTTCTCGGCATCGAAGAAGCACAACTGGGCGATGCCGAACGGGATCAACTCCTCGACCAACTGGTTCCAGTTCTCCGACATCCAGCCGTCCGGTTCACCATCGCGGCAGACCTGGACGTTTTCGCGGATGCGGTCCCGCACCAGCGACCAGGACCGCGTGACCTCGTACCGCAGTTCCTGGCCCTGAGCCGCGTAGCGAAACACCAGCTGGATCTCCGCGCCCTCGGCCGGATCCACGCCGCGGTGGATCGAATCGCGCAGGAACTGTTCGTAGGGCTTGTCCGCACGTTTCGAGCAGCGAGCCCGGATGCCATACAAGACCAACTGGACCGCATCGAGAAACGTGGTCTTACCGCCGCCGTTAATCCCGCCAAAGAGCACGATCGGCGCCGGCTTGCCCCCGCGCACAGCGGGCGCCAACTCGAAGGTCTGCTGTCCGCGGTACAAGCAGAAGTTGCGAAGCGTCAATCGGTCGAGAATCATGGGGAAATTGTCAGTGGTCAGTTGTCAGTGGTCAGTTGTCAGTGGTCAGTTGTCAGTTGTCAGTTGTCAGTTGTCAGTTGTCAGTTGTCAGTTGTCAGTTGTCAGTTGTCAGGGGTCAGGGGTCAGGGGTCAGGGCGATAAAGACGCATGCGTATACGTCTCCCCTCGCCCCGGTACTCCGGGGAGAGGGGCCTGGAGGCAGGGATCCGTCGATCGTGACCGTGAGCAATCAGTCCCCCGCTCTCGGCCCTCGACTCTCCGCACTCGACTCTCCGCACTCCGCACTCCGTCCCCCCGTCACTCCTCAAACAGCACCGTCTGCACCGCGGCCGGTCTCCGATCCGGCTCGACCGCTCGCCGTTTTCGCCGTTCCTCCTCTTTCCGAATGGCCAGGGCCTCTCCTTCGCCCTGGTACTGGTTCACGCGTAACCGCTCTTCCAAAGCTTCGTAGATCCCGGCCCGGCGCGACATCCCGCGGAACTCGCGTTCGATATCCAGCAAACCGGCCTGCAGTTGCAGCAGTTGCTCGTCCTCGCCGCACAGTTCCCGGAGAATCTGCCAGTCTTCCGCCCGCAGCAGGTTGTCATCCGCCGGCAGTTTCGGGAACGGTTCGCCGGTCACCGCCTCGTAGGTTGTCGGCAGCCGGTCGTCGAACTCATGCTTCTCGTACAGCCACAGCCTCCGGATCTCGTGCAGTTCCGGCAGCGTGATTAGTTCGATCTCGCGGAACTCCGGCGGCCCCAGGCGGCGGATCTGCACCTGGGCCTCCAGCACGCGTCGCAGCCAGAACTCGCGTGCCGCCTTGGTGTACGGCCCGCGGATTAGGGCCTGATTATCTTTGTCCTTGCCGAACAGTTCGACCCGTCCGTGCATGCGGCGATAATCGCGCCGGGCCGGTTCCTGCGAAAAGTCACCCAACTCGTTCCGCAGTTCCAGCAGCGGCAGCATCCAGAGCTTCTCGTCGTCGTTCTTGATCATCGCTTGCATCGAGCGATCCTGATCGACCAGCGTGCAGACCCAGCAGCCGAAGCGGCTATTGCCGCAGGAGGGCGTCGAGGTATCCACGACCAGCGGGCACTCACCGTCGGCCGAGGCCCCCTGATACATACCCAGCAGCGACTTGTTCGTATGGCCCCAGGGGTTCTTGACCTGCATTCAAGTGGGCAAGCTTCGCAAGCCAGACTTCATGTGACATTCTCGGATTCCTTAGAGTGCGGCACCCGTCACCGGCTCGATGTCGGTCTTCGGGGAGAGTCTCGCCGGGCTGCGAAAAACTTCTCGTTGGTGCCACTTTACGAATTCGCCGCGAGGCGCGAAACTGGGATCTTGCGGCTGGCGCAGCGGTGCTCCGTGGAATGACAATAGCCACTCGCTGAAACCTTGCGTGCCGTGTGCAAATTGTGATACCGAAATCGTCACGCCAGCCTCCAGCGTAAACGCATTCCGATCAAACAGCCTGTGGTGTAGGACACACAAGGCGAGGCCATTTGGCTCGGTGTCGGGACCGCCCGCCTCGTGCCATTTGATGTGGGCTGCCTCAAGGGCCAACTCACGTTCGCCGAGTCGCACATCGTAGCCACACACTGCGCAGCGATACTCGTAGGCACGAAGCACGCGGACGCGGAATTCTGGATCGCGCGGTCTGCGAAGCGTCTGCGCGAGACGTAAATCGAGGCCAACCGCGTCCAAAATATCCTCGTACAGCGTGCTCGGAAAGTGCTGAGAGAGAATCTCCAGGGCGCACTCGGAAATCATGTGACTATTGCGGCACAGGAGGTTGAAGATTTCCTCCGTGAACCCACCAGCCACGCCATGTTTCAGCAATTCGCTCCTCTTTGCGTCCGTGTTGCCACGTCGAAGTTCCAGCCCCTCGACGGTGGAGAGTTCCCAGATGCCATCGTTCTGCAGTCGCCAGAACGGGTATTCTGGATGGTACGATTTCCGCTCCGGGCCGTATTCGAGGAGTAGGTCGTGCAGGACTCGATCGACCTCCGCGTAGGAAATCATCCGAGGCTCGCCGCGTAGACACTTTCCCAACGCGTACAGCAAGAGGAGTGGCTTATGGGGCGCACGTTGCGTGCCTCGTTTCCACACGCTGATGGCCCGCATTCGTTCTTTGAGCTTCGTTGGATTCATTGTCATAGCCGGTGCGGATTGCTATCGGCGCCACATCACTGTTACCGTGCGTGAGCAAGGTATCCCTCCTGGATCGCCTCCAGATCGTCCGCATCGAACAACGGACTGGCGACCAACAGCATGCGGCCGCCGTCCTGGATCAGGGCGATAATGCCCTGGGCTGGTGAAGTAGCCGACGGCGCGATGGTAGAGCGTACTTCGCTCGAGGCACGGCAAGTAGACGTCGTGCACCAGGTCGTGGGAATCCGAACGGTACTCCGTTTCCAGCGGCAAATCCGCGAGTGTCGAAGTGGTGGTTACCGTCTGTCGCATGCTCACGGTGTGCTCGCCTTCTTGGGAATCCCCAAATCCACAACTGGCGATTGTTGTGGTTTCCGCCCGGGTTTGCAAGATATATACTGCCCGCGGGCAGCTTTGTCGTAGAACGGATTTCAATCCGTTCAGTGAAAAGCGGAATGAATTCCGCGCTACGAAGGGACAGACCTGCCGGCGGGCAGTATAGCAACGTTGGCTGAAATAGTTTCCGCCGCCAGCTGTGAGCCGTGCGGACGTGTGGCGCTACGTGCCCGCGAAAACGGGCCGTCCTGGACGAGCCCACACACCGAGGTGCTCTCGGTTGACGGTTCGATCTCCACCGCAGTTCCCTTGTCCGGCGAGCGTGGCAAAAGGACAAGAATGCCGGGAAGCGGACGAGATCAGCACTGCCGCGAACGTTTCGGCAGAAGAGAGCCGGGGTCCAGGGCCGGACGCTGGACATGGGGCCGGAGACGCGGAAAGGGGGCCGACGCGAGGCTTTGAAATTGCGCATTTTCGTAGGATGGGTCTCCTGACCCGTCCTTTTCCAATGTTTCTGAGGTCGGGTCGGAGACCCAACCTACAAGAAACGCCGCGAAAACGTGATAGCGCAACTGCAAAGACGCGAGGCCAACTAGGAGGCCGGTTGCGGCTGCTCACGCAGCAGGGCGCGAAATCCTGCCTGTTGAAAGTGCTCGTCTGTCGTCAGGGCCTCGCGCAACCCTCTCTCTCGCATCAACTCGAAGGATGTGCAGTCCGTCAGTCCCCAGTCCTTATCGTGGCGGTTCCGGTACAACTGGAGACCTGCGGCATAGAGTTCCGAAGAGGCTGCAACCACCTCCACGAGGCGGCTCACGGCAAGCGTGTCGAGGACTTGGACAGCTTGACGACGAAACCCAACCGCGGCCAGCCCATCCCCGATTTCCATGAGCACAAACTCGCTGGTGAGCAACGGCCGTCTTTCCGCTGTCAATACCGCTTACCACTGCCTGGCTCGCGCGTGCCACTGGTCTCTGGTGTTGACCAGGGCAAAGATGTACGCCGTGTCGAGAAATATCGCCGTGCGATCAGTCATGCGGCGAATCCGGCGCGCCACGGCGCGCATACTCGCTGTGGCGTTCGGCCAGGTCTTCCACGAGCATGTCGGTCGCCAACTCGGCGATCTGGGCCAACGGGTAGGGATCAGGTTCCGCCTGCTCGATTCGAACGCTTAGTCGTTGACCAGGCGGAAACTCGAGCGGCACATCGGGAATGATCACTCGACCATCGAAATGCGCCGATATGGCTTGGGACATCGCCGTCATCTCCGATCCGACTTGTCGCGAAACCGAACCCGCCAGACATTAACGTATCTCCAGACCGTCAACCCGGGTCCAGCTATTGTAAGGCCCTGGGCCGCAACCGAAAGGCCCCGGCTGGTGAAGTAGCCGACGGCGCGCCGGTCGAGCGTATTTCGCTCGAGGCACGGCAAGTAGAAGTCATGCACCAGGTCGTGGGAATCCGAGCGGTACTCCGTTGCCAGCGGCAAATCCGCGAGTGTCGAATTGGTGGTTACCGTCTGTCGCATGCTCACGGTGTGCTCGCCTTCTGGGGAATCCCCCAACCCACAACTGCCGATGGTTGTGGTTTCCGCCCGGGTTTGCAAGATGTAGCAACGTTGGCTGAAATAGCTTTCTTCCGCCACAACGTGGCAGCCCGAGGCTCGGCCACGCCAAAGTTGGGCTTGGCGAGTGCGGCAATCGGGCAGGTTCTATTAACTGCCGTTGGGGGGCGAAGGCGGTGGATTTCCCTGATTTTCTCGCCCCGAATGGGCCAAAACAAATCAGCTCAGTCTGTCTAGCCAGCCGCACTTTGCTATAATCAAGGCGAAGCAAGCAATCTGCCGAGGAGTAGCTCATGGCGACAGTCCCGTTAAGAAATCGCGTCGAAGCGTTGGAGTCCGAGGTGGCCCGGTTGAAGGCCAAATTGGAGAACAGTCCGACTGCGAGTAAGCCCTGGTGGGAGCAGATCTGGGGTAGCTTCGCTGGCGATCCCGCTTTCCAAGAGGCCATGCAACTAGGGCGGCAGTATCGGGAGGCGCAGCGTGTGAAAAGCTCCGCCCCACGGAAAGGCTGAGCCATGCTCGTACTCGACACCGACCATGTATCTCTGTTGCAGTGGGGAGGCGGCGAGGAAGCCGAGCGGCTACGCGCGCGGCTCCAGATCGCGGACGAGGAAGTGGCGGTGACGGTCATCAGCTACGAAGAGCAAACACGCGGCTGGCTCGCCTACGTTGCGCGGGCCCGGACCTTGGGTCAGTTTCGAGAAAGTGCCGGACCTGCGAATCGAAGATTGGACAATCTGAAGATGCGGCATTGATCAGAATGTTGCACACCGTAACCTAGCGAATCGTCTGGACTGTCGTCTGGACATCTGCTCAGGCGGCGTCTGTTGCGTTATACTGGCACCAGGACGGTGCGAGGAAATCTGGGCAGGTCATTTGAATGAGGCACGAACATGAGTCTTTCGCTGGCCGAGGCGCTGCAGCAAGTGGACCTCGATTTTGAGGTTGGCCAGAGGTATCGTTGCGAAGTGCAGGGAAAGGTCGTCGAACTCCGCGTGCTCGACCAGTTGCTGGCCAGTTCCTCCGGAATCAAGCAGTCGGACGTCATGCTGGACCCTTGGGTTGAGCTTCCGCCGCCGCAGGCCGATCGCCGGATTCGCGTGCAGCTGCGACCGGAGGCGAGGCTGCCTGTGGACGTTCCAAAAATTCCGCAGGACGAGGAGCAGTCGTGATCTACAGACTCCCGCCAGTCGACGAGCCGGTCGATCAAGGCGACCTCGTCGAGAACTGCCCCGTCGCGTTTGTCGCCGGTTTTGACCCGGCGCACGTGGATGTCGTCGAGTTCGGCTGCGAGATGCGCCGTGTGCTCGTCATGACGCAGACTTGTGATCTGGCCAACCGCAAAACCACGCTGGCAACCGTGGCGGTGATCCATGATGCCCATTCGCTCGTCGAACGTGGTCTGTTGACGACTGCGGACGTGCGCGGCCCTGTGCGGGCGGCCCGGGTCTATGGATGGTACTTCCTGCCGGCCAGCAGCGAACACGGCTTGCCCGAAATGATCGTAGATTTTCGGCAGTTATTCTCCGTTCCGCTCGATCTCCTGACAACACTCTGTCGACACGGACACCGTCGGTCCCGGATTGAAGTTCCGTATCGCGAGCACTTGTCGCGACATTTTGCGGAAACCTACGCCCGAATTGGTTTGCCCGACCCCTATCTCACACGGGAGTGACGGATTTCTTACGCCACAACGTGGCAGCCTGATGCAGTCTGCGAACCGATTTGAAGACCACGCGTGGCGCTTCCTGGAGCATACCCGGCTGCGGGCAATCCGCTGGATCAACCTGACCCGCGAGCACGTGATCTTTCGTACGCTGGAGAAGTCGGGGACAGGAAAATGAAAGCCAGTATCTATTTTCCTGTCCCCCATCTTCCTGTCCAAGTCCCCCCGTCTGCCAGCCCACCGGGCCGTCGCAGGGTCGTCGAGCAGATGTCGCTGTCCAGCAAGAAGCTCATTCGGGCACCTCACGGAAACGGGCCGTCTTGCGCTCTGCTAGAATCTGTTCCATGTCTTGGTCGAGGCCAGGGATGTCGGCCAGCGCGCCGGCGCAGCGTCGCAGTCCGTCGCCCCATTGCCGAGCTTCCACGACGGCAGGAACCGTCTGCAGGGTAAGTTCCACCTCCTGGCCATCAGGAATACCGAGCGGCTGGTACAATTCGATCGTCGTG
>JAPLNJ010000706.1 GCA_026692885.1 Planctomycetota bacterium
CTTCCCGGTCCAGGACCTCGATCTCCTCGCCCGGCAGCAGTTCCTCGCCGAAGCGGTGGCGATAGGTTCCCTTCGGGTCTGTCAGGAGCCGCTCCAGAAAACCCTCTTCGCTCAGGGCTGCCTCCTTGATTCGGCTCTCCAGCTCCGGAGTCACCAAGGCGTTGAAGGATGTCGCATCTTTTCGTGTCATAACTTCATCTCCTATCATCGTGAGGTAAGACCTTAGATCGATGCTGCCCAATTCGGACTCTTGCGGAAATCCCGCCAGCATTGCGGGAACCTCCGACTCCTTGGCCACGCCCACGGCAGGCAAGTCGGGCCTTGCGGAAAGCCGATGCAAGGCCTTGCCGCACACGTGGAGACTGTTCAAAGCCAACTCTAACAGGGACCTTTCCTTGCATCACAAATGGTAACGCCGCCCCCTGCCACCATCTCCAGTTCCGCGTCAGTCAGTTCATCATCGTCTTCCGCCCTGGCCTCGTGAATGATCATGCCGGAATCAAGACGGGGCAGATAGAGCGTCGTGCCGCCATCTTCCCGGTGAAGGACCTCGATCTCCTCGCCCGGCAGCAGTTCCTCGCCGAAACGGTCGCGGTAGGTTCCCTTGGGGTCGGTCAGGAGCCGCTCCAGAAAACCCTCTTCGCTCAGGGCTGCTTCCTTGATTCGGCTCTCCAGCTCCGGAGTCACCAAGGCGTCGAATGATGTCACACCATTTTGTCGTGTCATGACTTCTTCTCCTTTGTTTTGAGGAAAGACCAGAGTACATCCTACAGGTTAAGAGTTGGGATTGCGACGAGTGAGCGGCACGGCACTAGCCGCCGGTGGTATTCGAAACCGGGGGCGAGCGCCCAGCCGCTCACAACCCACGTTCTTGTCCTAGCTCAGCCACGGGCCTCCTTTAACCATTGCACTCGCTCGGCCGGGAGCTTATCGCGCCAGACCTCGGCGATCACTCGATTGCGCACCACCACGGCCGTCGGCACTGACGAGGCCAGCGTCCACAAGACCAGCGTGCCGCAGGCCACGACGGAAAACGACGGAAATCCCGCCTGCATTGCGGGAACCTCCGACTGCCTGGCCACGACCACGGTCACGGCCGGAAAGTCGGGCATGGCGGAAAGCCGGTGCAACGCTTTGCTCCATCCGCGGCAAAGCCGGCAATCGCTCTTCAGGAAGGCGACCACGCAACTTTCGGTCGCCGGTAAGACGCTCGGCCACGCCACTCGCCGCGCCGGCCAGGGGCGGCCGACCGCCAGCGGCGTGATCAGGTCGGGCAGAACCATGAGCAGCACGGCCAACGCCGCCGTGCCCAGCCCGGCACAAGTGGCCCACGCCCAGATGTTCCCGCCCGTGGCGGCAGCGGTCGGAGGCTCGACCGCGAGCGCGGCCGCCAACAGCATCATCAGCACCAGATTGACCGCTGCGCTGACAGGCGGAGACAGACGCAGCAGAGGGCCGTAACACCCGCACTCGGCAATCCGCCCGCTATGCCATGCCAACAGGGTCACCCCCGAGAACGACCCGAGCAGGGCCAGCGTGGCGGCAACCAGTACGGTCGGCCCCGCTGCCACAATCAGCGGCAGCGCCCACGCCGCCTCACCGGCCACGACGACGACCGCCAGCCCCGCCGCCAACCTGTCAGGCATCGTCACCAGTCGCTGCAGGTGACGGGCGAAGGCCCGCGGCGCCACTGCCTTGGCGATGGCCGAAAAGAACAGAACAAGCCCCACGGCGGAAACACCGGCTGTTGCCATCGTCATAGAAGAACTCCTGAAACAGCCCGCGGTGCGAATCGCCCCTTCGACTGATAGGACCTTTGACTACCGACGATAGGGCCAATTCTAACAGGGGAATCGCAAGAGAAACAAGAGGGCGATGGTCTTCGACGGTGTTCGATCGTGACGCGGACGGTGGTGGTCCCGGCGGAGAATTGCAGCGGTAGCAACGCTCACGAAACAGCTTCCTCATTCCAACAGGCCAGCCGTTGATCGCTGGCCGAAGGGCCCGGTTCTGCGAGTTGGATGCCACGGGCTCGCCCCGTGGAGGCTCACCTTTCTCGCTACACCAGGCGGCCCAACGCGCCCCTTCCTCCCCCGCC
>JAPLNJ010000707.1 GCA_026692885.1 Planctomycetota bacterium
AAAGTTCTGTTCTGACCCGGTGGTTAGCCTTTGGCCAGGCCGGATTGTCCGGCTGATTTGCAGCAGCTTATCTTGGCGCACTCATGGTGTGCTCCTCTCGTAGTTTTACGGGTGCCGTAAAGAGGGATTCAGACAACCAGAGCATGATACTCCATCCGCCAGGGTCAATACACCCGGCAGACCTGATGCGTACCGGCTCGTGCTGGCCAATTGAAGACGTGACCTTGATAGACTATCAGCGGACCTGGCCCAAGGCGTCCCGTGGGTTACGAGGCAGAGCCTCGTAACCCGAGCGGCCCTCGTTTCTCTCGTTCCCACGCTCCGAGCCTGTGAAGAAATGGGACTGGCTCCGAGCTAGCACCGCGCCAAACCCTGAGAATATGACAGCTAGCGAGGTGCCTGTCCCAATTTCTTCACAGGCTCTCCGCGTGGGAACGCAAGTGACTTGACGCTCCGCGTCGTCTGCCCAAGGACGCAGAGCGTCCGTGGCTTGCGTTCCGACGCAGAGCGTGGGAACGAGAAAAAAACAACTCCCTCGCCCCGGTACTCCGGGGAGAGGGTTGGGGTGAGGGGCGGGTTGGAAAGGCACAGGCCGAAGTTCGGCATTTTCAAACGGCCGGGCGGGTGCGGTATTCCTTGCAGGGGCATTCGACTATGATTTTTCCGCGGACCTGATCTCTCCACCCGAAACACAGGACGACATCATGCACTCCTCCACACGACGAAGCCTGGGGCCTTTCTGCACCGCGTTGATCGTACTGCTCGCAAGCGGACCCGCTGGGACGCCTCGGGCTGCGGACGAAGCGGGGCGAGGCAAACCGCGCGTCGAAAAGTCCGTCTTCGGCCGATTGCCGGACGGGACCGCGGTCGAGTTGTACACGCTGACCAACCCCCACGGACTGGAAGTCAAGGTCATGACCTACGGCGCCACGATCACTTCCGTCAAGACGCCGGACCGCGATGGCAAGTTCGCCAACGTGACGCTGACCTTGGATACGTTCGACGACTACTACCGCGGCCATCCGCTGTTCGGCTCGGTGGTGGGCCGCTACGCCGGTCGCATCGCGGGTGCCAAGTTCAACCTGGACGGCGCCGAGTATCCGCTGGAGGCGAACGCCGGCGCCTACCACATTCATGGTGGCAAACTGGGGTTCTACAAGATGCTGTGGCAGGCCGTGCCGATCGAGGCGGACAACGTTGCGGGTGTGGAAATGTCGCACGTCAGCCCGGACGGCCACGCGGGCTACCCAGGTACGCTGTCGGTCAAGGTGCGGTACGAACTGAACGACCGCAATGAACTGCGGATGGAGTACACGGCCCAGACCGACAAACCGACGATCCTGAACCTGACGAATCACGCCTATTGGAATCTAGCCGGAGCTGGTTCCGGGGACGTGTTGCAGCATGAAATTCTGCTGAATGCGGATCGCTATCTGCCACCGGATTCCCATAACATTCCGACCGGCGAATTGCGTCTGGTCAAAGACACGGCGATGGACTTCCGGGAGCCTCAGACCATCGGCTCCCGGCTCGCCCACGTCGAAGGACAGAACTACGACCACTGCTACGTCCTCAACCAACCCGTCGGCGAGCGGCTGCCCCGTGCGGCCCGCGTCGTCGAGCCCCACAGCGGGCGCGTCATGGAGGTCTCTACCACGCAGCCGGGCGTGCAATTCTTCACCGCGAAATTCTTGACCAATAATCTCCAGGCCGGCGGCCTGCCGTACGGACCCTACCACGGTTTCTGTCTGGAAACCCAGCATTTCCCCAACGCGCCGAACCAGCCGGAGTTCCCCTCCACCGTCTTGCGTCCCGGCGCGACCTTCCACGAGGTCACGGTCCACAAGTTCAGCATAGCCCCGTAGGGTGGGTCAAGCGGGCCAGCGCCAAGAACCTCATCACAGCCCACCGCTGACCAGAGCGTCACGCCTCGCGCATCGAGAGGCTAAGCGCCGGCCCACCAGGATACGCCGGCCCTTGCCAAGGGCATGCATCAGGGGCCTGACGCCCAAGGCCGTTTACTTTGAGCGGAACGGCGCTAACCGCCAGTGAAGACTGGCCGCGTTGTCTCGCCCAAGACCCGCGGCTAGAGTCTTGCGGCTCACCATGTCCAAGTGCAAAGTAAGTGGCCT
>JAPLNJ010000708.1 GCA_026692885.1 Planctomycetota bacterium
GGCTGGGGAAGGGAGGGGTATTGCTGCGTTCGCGATCTCGCTCACAAGGCCTTGATCATAAGGTGGCGCAAAACGCTAGCAGGGTGGCTGGTGGCTGAGCCTAGGCGAAGCCCCAGCAAACGTGGACTGGGGCTTCGCTTCGGATCAGCCACCAGCCACCCGGCCTGTTGCCAGAACCAACAGCAGTGCGCAACCTTACGATCAAGGCCCAGACCTGGCAAGCTGGAAGCTTACCCCACTTCGGTTCGTGCTAGTATTTCAGCAGTCTCACAGTACTCCGGGAAGAGGGGTCGGGGGTGAGGGACGCACAACAAAGCCGAGCGGTCCGGGTTCTCTTGTGCCGCTCTCGTTCCTCCGCACCAAGGCGAGAGTCCTTGAGGACAAGACAGCCGCGGCTACCGCGGCTAAACGTGCGGTCCTGTGTCTTTCGAACTTCCGACCGTTCTCTAACCACGGTTCGCTTCAGGCGGTGCAACTCACAGGTGGAAATGGGGGCGAGTCTGATTCTTGTGTAGCATATGGGTGTCACCTTTCGCCGTCTTTTGCGTTCCGGTGCGTCAGACACACGTGCCCGGCCAGCCGATCCATCTCAGCTCGTGATAGAACTCAGCCTTCAGCCAATCAAGGTCGGCCTCCCAGTCACGAATTGCGTCGTCCGAAGTGTTTGTCCGCTTCTGCTTCCTGTTGCGGCAGTGCGCCGCGATGCTGTCGGCTATCTTGCGGAGACGCTGGGACGATCCTTCCACGCCCCATTCGGTCATGTATTCGACCGGACCGATGATCGGCAAGCGGCCTGTATATGCCCGCTTCAGAATCTGGTGACGTTCCTCCGTGGGCTGGCCGGTTTTGCCTACGCAATAACCGAGCACGTGCATCGGACTCACTTCAAGCCAGTTTACCTCTGCAAGTCGCCTGTGGGAGTGGTGACGCCAGTCTTTGTCGACATAACCGATCTCCCAACCCTGCCAGCGCCGGGACACGAATCCGAGTCCTGGGTGCCCCATGCGGAACGCTTCCAGCAACGAGCACGGCCCATCGAACGGATCTGATCCGCACATCCCCAGCGTCAGAAACATTTCTTGGGAGTAGATTCGCAGATCTTCACCGGCCCGACGCTCGATAAGCAGTTCGAGGTCGTTTCCCGTCCAATCTCGCTGGCCAAGCACTACAACTTCCGTGGCTTCATTCGTTCCCAACAGTTCGATGCCAATGCTCTTCTTCAAGCATTCCCCAATCGCCGATTCCTCGAATGGCCCAGCGCCGATGATTGTGACTGCCCAAGGGAGTGACCTGCCGAATCGTTGGCTGCTTGACAGCCAATCACGGAGTGCCAAGCGGTTCCACGGTGACTGATCGGGCGGAGAACATTGTCGGGCACGAATTCGATGGGTTGGCATACGCGAGGAATCGGAACCGAGCCTAAACACGGTCGCAATCTGGTCCTCCGTTGCTCCCATGTTCCGGAGAACGTAGCGAAACCATTCGTAATCGTTCTCCTGTAATTCAGCCACCATGTCGACAGCAACGTTATCGAAGAAGACGCGGTTCAGTTCGCACACGAGCCTCCGAGGAGCCGACTCGACACGTCCTGCGAAACTCCAATCCCAGAGTCTGGTTGGTGATTTGGTAGGGGGACGAAACGACCATAGGTAACGAATGCCCGCGTATGTGACTACCTGGTCTTCGATCATAGCTGCTTGCTTCGTGTACAAGGAGGCTTGATTCCGGTGCGCCCCGTGGCCAGCCTCCCGACGTTGGGCCGACAATTCACTGACCCTGTTTTTGTTCCAGTAGTTCCCGAAGTCGCGCTGCTTGCTCCACGCTCAGGCCGGCTGCCAGCTCAGCGGGCGTGAAACGCCGCAGTAGATCTTCGGGCGACAGACCACGCATACGGTCTTCCGGCGAAAACTCACGCATACGGTCTTCCGGCGAAAACCCACGCATGCGGTCTTCCGGCGACAGACCACGCAGTCGTTTCTCGACCGGAATCGCCTCCAACACCGCCGTCTGCAGTTCTTCTTCCAACTCGCCCAAGTACTCGGTATCTGTGTGCTGCATCGCGAAGTCCTCGCCCAGTTTGCGAAACTGCTCAATCTGCTGCAGCATGTAGTACCAAGGGCACCTACGGTTCACGACCGCCAGCCCACAGGCAAGCTCGCTGCATCAGTTCGATCACGCCGGGTTGCTGGATCGCCCGGACATCATGGCCCAGCGGCGAGTGGAACACGCGGCCTTTGCCGCAGTCGAAGACGAAAGCCATTGGATAATCTTGACCGTCGACCTTCGACTTGGACGTGGCCAGCACGTGGATCGGATGCTCGCCGCCCAGGCATGTGTACAGCTCGTCGACTGTCGTAAAATCCTTCATCCCACGCGTGACCGGGTGTTCGGGGTCGACGATCTTGACGGCGAACTCGCCATGCGGATCGTGGCCGCGTTTCTTGGGGTCGTACACACGGCCGGCCAGTTGCAGGAACTCCGGCCATTTCTCGAACGCGCCGCACGCGAAGTGGAAGTAGACCAAGCCGCCACCTTGCTTGACGAACTTGGCCAGATTCGCCTGGGCCTGCTGCTCGTTCTTTACCGGGTCGTAGTTCTTGAAGTGCACGAAGATAACCTGGTACTGGAAGATCTCGTCATTGGCCAGGAAGCCAGGATCGTCGACCACTCGGACTTCCAGCCTTTGATCCCGTTGCAGGACGTCGCGGAGCGCGGGCGCCGTCTGTTTCCAGAGGTGACCGGGATAATCGACGCCGGTCACGAGCAGCACGCGTACCGGAGGCTTGGCGGGGGACGGCTCAACGGCCGGAGCGGCAGCCAATAGCGAGGCGGTGAGGGCCAGCAGGGTGGCGAACATGGCGGGGTTCTCCCGTAGCATGGCTCTCCAGAGCCGTGCGGGTTTTCTCGGAGTTTCGCGACAAACTGCACGGCTCTGGAGAGCCATGCTACCAAGGATCACTGCACGGCTTCGGAGAGCCATGCTACCAACGATCACTGCACGGCTTCGGAGAGCCATGCTACAAGTCAGCGCAGCCTCGCTGCGCCGTTTACACGATGCTTCGCATGAATTCGATGCTGGCCTGCGTGTTCTGATCGCTGCCGTGGCACTCGATCGACACGCCGCCGTCCCAGTTGGTTTCCTTGAGGAATTGGATGCAGCGCTTGATGTTCTCGGCGTTCACGCCCCCGCCCACGGGCACTTCGCTGCTGGCGATGCCTGTCTCTTCGCCCCGGATCTGGGCCAAGCTCGCGCTGACGTCCTTGATGTGAGCATGACTCAGCTGCTTGCGGAAACGCTTGAGGTAATCCACGGGATTCAGCCCGGCAATGAACGTGTTGCCCGTGTCCATGTTGAACCGCAGGTACTGCGAATCGAAGTACGCGAACAGCCGTTCCATGAAATCGCCGTCCGACGTGTACGGACCGTGCGGCTCGACGTTGATGATCACGTTGTAGTCCTCGGCCCACGGCAGGACCTGCCGATAATTGTCGCAGGTGATACGAAACACCTCGTCTCGCGAGAACCCCGCAATCTCGAAGGCGCCATCGACCGTGTCGACCATCGGGCAGCCGATTTCCGCGGCATAACGGATCGATTGTTGGACGTACTGGACGCCGAACGCCGAACCTTCGGGTCCCATCATCGGAAAGGAGCCGTCGATCTGCGTGACTTCCAGGCCCATCTTCTCCAAGTATCGGCGGAGCGCTCGGGGGTTGGACTGCAGCGAAATTGACGGGTCGTAGCCCATGTTCTGGATGAAGTACTGGCCGTGAATCACGGCGAACTCAATGTGCTTCAGCCCGAACTTGACCGCCTGTTCGCAGCCCTTTTGGAAACTGCCGCTCAGCGGTCGCAAGTTGTCCGTGTGCAGTCCGATCTGAATCATGGTACACCTGTGGGTTAGGGACGGTTGATCTGCGTAGTGACCGTGTGGCTGGTATGCTACCACGCGGGATCGGCAGAGGAAAGCAGAGAGGGCGTTACCCTGCGGACTCACTCACGAGTCTGACGGTTAGCGAAAGTCTGACGGCGGCGATTTTTTTGGGGGCCAACACCAGCGTATTCCGCAACTGCGAACCGTCGGGTATCATTAACCAGTCCATCGATCGGGCGGCTCCTTTCCTTGCTGCACCGGCCCATTTTCGCAGACCTTCGAAGGAGGACAGCATGAAATTCGCGTACCGGGTTCTAGCTTGGTTATTTCTGAGCGGGGCCTGCGCCGTGTGGGCACAGTCCGCAGGCAGCGGTGTCCCGCAAGTGAACGTCGCTCCAATTCCCGTCAACACTTCCGCCGTTGGTTTTGGCGGAAATAGTCTGTGGGGCGGAAATGCCGCCTGGGGCGCAGGTTCCACTGCGGAAGGTTCGGCAGCCGCCGGCATGTCCGCCTTGGTCCAATCGCGGGGCCAGGCGAACCTGTTGAATTCCGAGGCGGCGATCAACCTCCAGGCCGCCCGCCGCACGAACATGGAAAACAACGCGATCGCCGCCCAAGGTTATTTTGAGGGGCGGCTGATGAACAATGCCTACCGCGCGCAATTGGCCAGTCCCCGTGCCAGCGAAGCAGACTTGGTCCGTTACTCCAAGGCATCGCTGCCGAAGGCCCTGAGTCCCAGCGAACTCGACCCGGTCACGGGGGAAATCAACTGGCCCGAGCTGCTCACCGACAAGCCCTACCAAGCGAATCGTCAGAAACTGGAGCAGTTGTTTGCGTATCGCGCCAACCTGGGGCAGCTCAGCCGTGAGCAACGCACGGAACTAGAGCAGACGACTCAGGACATGCAAACCGTGCTGAAAAAGAACATCAAGTCATACGCGCCCCAGGAGTATGTACAGGCCAAGAAATTTCTCGAACAACTGGCCTTCGCAATACGTGCGCAGCCGACGTAACGCCGGACGCAAGAAAGCAAGCGTCGCAAGAATAGTAGTCGTCACGCTCCGCCGTGACGGCATATCATCACGCGGAGCGTGATGACTACATTGAAATCCGACAGTGTTGCTGATTCGCTGGTCCAAAGCCGGCCCATGAGTCTTCCGAAGTCTGCCAACCAGGAGCCGCGCCACAGCGAGTTTGGAAGTCTCAGAGTGCCCTGCCACCACCCCACATCAACCGCAATCACGAGGTTCACCATGCTCCGCTTATTCTGTCTGGCGCTGGTCGCCGGTGCATCGATTCCCACACTTATGGTCCTGGCGGCAGACGCACCCGCGAAAACAGCCGCCATCGAGAAAGCTCCCGTCCCCGCCGAGGCCGGGGGGCCGGACGAGCAAGCCACGCTGAAAACCATCGACGAGATTGGCAAACGGGGCGAGTCGGCTCAAGCCGAAGTCCCGCTGTTGCTCAAGTTGCTCGCCGACAAACGGGAGAGCCTCCGGTGGCACGCGGCACGGGCGTTGGGTGCCATCGGGCCCGCAGCATCCGACGCCGTGCCGACGTTAATCCAGGCGTTATCCGACGAGGTGCCCAACGTTCGAGCCTATGCGGCCTTCGCTTTGGGCCGGATCGGCAAGGCAGCGGAACCAGCGGTGGAGAAGCTGATCGAAGCGGTCTTCGACAAAGACGCACTGGTTCGCCGGATCTCGGCCCGGGCCCTGCGCGACATCGGTCCTGTGCCTGAAAAAGCCTTCCCAATCCTCGAAAAGGCACTGGAAGAAGCGGACCCGGCGCTGATCCAGCTGGCATTGGCGACGATGTCCGAACGTGGCCAGGAAGCCGTGCCGCGTCTGCAGCAGTTCCTGAAGCGGAAGAAACTGGCTTATTGGGCCTGTCTGGTACTGGCCAACATCGGTCCCGAAGCCGCCGCCGCGGTACCCGATCTGGTCGCCGTGCTGCAGGCCGAGGAAGCGGAGGTGCGGCTGCACGCCCTGCTCGCGCTGGGCAACATTGGCGCAGCGTCCAAGCCGGCCGTCCCGGCCATTGTCGGATTGCTCGAGAAGGATCCGTTTGAAGGCGTGCGCTATGCCGCCGTCTACGCCTTGGTCCAGGTCGGCGAGCACAGCGACGCCATCAACGCAGCCTTGGCCGACGCGGCGAAACACAAGGATCCGCTGTTGAATTTATTGGGTCTGTGGGGCTTGGCCAAGCTGAATCCCAAGGATGAGGAGTTGGCGAAAGCAGCAACGGAGGCGATTGTCGAGAACCTAGTATCGCCGGACCAGCAGCTCCGCCAAGCTGCAGCGAGGGCCCTGAATGAATTCCACGGCCCTCCGGAAATCGTCCGTCCCGCCTTGATCGCGGCCCTCAAGGATGCCGACCGGGAAGTGGTCAGTCACGCCCTGGATGCACTGGCCTCGCTGGGTCCCAAGGCCCTGACCAATATCGATCAAACCCTGCAGGACAAGCAGCTCCGCCACTACGCGACACGGCTGGCGTTCCGGCTGGGTGACCAGGCCGTCTCGGCCGTGCCGGCCCTGGTGCAAGCCCTGCAGCAACCGACGGAGAACGAAGATGACCTTGTCTTCCGGCGGGAGGTCCAGTTCACCCTGGCCGCCATCGGACCGGCCGCGAAAGACGCCGTCCTCGAGTTAATCAAGTCGCTCGATTCGAAAGACGAAGAAGTCTTCGGGACGGCCTGTTATGCCTTGGGCAAGATCGGTCCGGCAGCCAAAGACGCGGTACCGGCTCTGCGCCAGACGTTGAACAACCGGCAGGACGCGGACCGCGCCGCCATCGTCTGGGCCTTGCTCAAAATTCTGCCCGATAGTCCGAATCTGCGGAAGTTCGCCGCGCCGCTGCTGGTGCTGGGCCTGAACAGCGACCGGGAGGTCGTCCGGGCTGAATGCGCCACCTCGCTGGGCGATCTGGGGGTGCATGCCAAACCGGCAATCACGCGTCTGAAAAAACTGTTGGAAGACGACAGCTCATTGGTGCGAGATGCCGCCACCGGCGCGCTGAAGAAGCTAGGCGAGTCGGAATGAGCGGACCCGCGGCTTTGATCATAACATTGCGAAAGGCTAGCAATGTCGTGCTCGCCCCCGAGAAGCTCCCGACGTAAGTCGGTGGGAGTGTTTCCGCCCTGTGCCTAACCCGGAGCCCCCTATCCGACCGGGAGCTTCTCGGACGGGACCAGGTAGCACCAAACGGTTTCTTGGTCCTGGCGCGTAAGGAATGAGATTTTACGGTTCCGCAGTGCCGGGCCCCAGGCAGGGCTCAGACGTACAGAATTCAAAATTGGCGGACAAACCACTCTGACTTGGCAAAGTCGCCAAACCGCCAATTTTGAATTCTGTACGTCTGAGCCCTCGCGCTTAGTGCTAGCAGTGACGGCATTTCGCAGTGTTCCGATCAACGTCCGGCCCCGCGGCTTTGAAGTTGCGCATTTTCGTAGGAGGGGTCTCCTGCCCCGTCCTTTTCCGATGTTTCTGAGGTCGGGTCGGAGACCCAACCTACATCAAAGGCCCGCGGCGGGTCATTTCTTTCGAGAAAGGCCGGCGGAGCCGGCAATGCAGTGCGCCCCCAGCCAGAGCCAGGGAACGAGGTTTTCCAAGATATTCACAGCAGTGGGGCGTCCCACGTTCTACAGCTTCCACGGCGCTCGCATGGGTCGATCGAGCAGTGCATTCGCCTCGTCGTCGTTGACGAAGGCTTCGTTGGCCGGATCCCAACGCAACTTCCGCCGCAGCTTGATCGCGATCTGTTCCAGATGACAAAGCGTGTCCGTGCGGACAGCGATGTCGATCGGCGCGGCCGGCTTGGTCCGGCCTTTCACCGCGTCGATAAAGTTGGCGTGATGGTTGTCGCTCTTGAATAGCCGAAGTTCGTTCGGGCCGAAGGTTGTTTTCAGGAGCGCTGCCGGATTCGCATCGATCTTCTCGCGGTCCACGTGCACCCAACCCTCCGTGCCCAGGAACAGCACCCCGTGGCCATAGCCGGCCACCTGCAAAGGATGCTTCCGAGCGGTGCCGTCATCCATGTGCACCAGCGTCACGCCGTTGGCGTACCGGTTGTCGATCTGCCAACTCGTGGCGCCGTCGGTCAGGAGATCTTGGGGAAACACCCCGCTGCCTTCGACTTCCGTCGGCCCGCTGAGTTCCGTGCCGTTTCCCCATTGGGCGATGTCCAGGTGGTGCACGCCCCAGTTGCCGATCATACCCAGGCAGTAATCGGAGATGCAGTACCAGACGCTATAGCCCTCCTTCTGCGTGTGTGGGCGGCAGCGTTGGTAACAGTAAGGCGCCAGGGGTGCCGGGCCGAGCCACAGGTCATAGTCAAACTCCTTGGGCACCGGTTCCGTGGGCTGTTTCGGGCAGGTCCAACTGGCGGGCACGCCGACCAGAATCGTCTTCAATTCGCCGATCTTACCGTTGCGCACCAATTCGCAGGCCAACCGGAACTTGGCGCCGGATCGCTGCTGGGTCCCGAACTGGAACACGACTCCGCTCTCCTGGACAGCCTTGCGAACGGCTTGGGCAGCTCGCACGCTCCAGCCGATGGGCTTCTCGCAATACATGGGCTTGCCCCGCCGGGTCGCCTCCAACGCGATCAAGGGATGCCAGTGATCGGGCGCGGTGATCTGCACCGCATCAATGTCCGGGCGAGCCAGCAGTTCGCGGAAATCCTTATACGCCGCGCAATCTTGATTGCCGTAGTACTCGTCCACGGCTTGCTTACCTTCCAGTCGACGGGTTTCATGCACGTCGCAGACGGCCGCAACCTGAACCTCGGAATTCCCGCGAAATGTTCGCATATTGCCCGTGCCTTGAATGCCCAGGCCGATGCAACCCAACACGACGCGATTCGATGGCGCCACGGCATCCGCTCGGCCCAAGACGGCCGCCGGAACGATCCACGGAAAACCGAGGACGCCCGCGGCCGCGGCCGATCGCTGCAGGAACTGCCGGCGGCTGACAGGCGACGAGTCTGTGGATTGACGCGTAGGCATGCTTGAGTCTCCTGGGTTTGAGTCTGGTTAGCAACGTCGGCCGTGGCTCGCCGCTTAGGGGTCGGGTGTTCAGAAACTCATTTCTTGCGGTCACTTGCCTTTGACGATGGGTGTTGATCGTAACACTGCGAAATGCCGTCACTGCTAGCTGGTCCCGTCCGAGAAGCTCCCGACGTAAGTCGGTGAGAGCAGTCCCGCCAACTCCTATACACCGCGGCGTCTCACCGATTTCTCCCGACTCGATGGCTGCCCGCCGCCGGAGGCGGCGGGCAGCCAGCGAGTCGGGC
>JAPLNJ010000709.1 GCA_026692885.1 Planctomycetota bacterium
GAAACTGAACGGCAGCGTGGCGGCGCCCACCCCCTCGGTCGCTTGCACCTGCACGTGGATATGCGGCTGCGGCGAGAAGCCGGAATTGCCGCACGCGCCCAGCACGGCTCCCCGTTCGACCCACTGGCCTTCCTTGACCCGCATCGAGTCGGGTGCGAAATGAGACAGCTCGACGTAGAAGCCCCGGACATCGTGCAAGATGACTAGATTGCCCCAGTTACTGCCCCCGCTGACGGTGCCGACGCGGTTGTCGGGCAGGCGGTCGATCACGCGGACCACCCGGCCGCTGACCGGAGCCAGCACAGGCAGCCGATAGCAGTAGTAGTTCTCGAGTTGGCTTCCGTCGCCGCGGTGGGTCTGGCCATGTTCGTCGGTGACCACGAAATCGTAGGCGTAACATCCCTGGCCTTGGTGCGTCCAGCGGCCGTGGAAGCCTTGCCAAACCATCCAGGGACCGGAGAATGGTAAGTACAGCGTGCGCGGCGAGCCCGGATAGCGGAGCCGATTGACCAGCGTGTTCTCTCGAATCTCCTCCGGAGTCCGGCCGAGACCGGTAGACAGCAGCGGGTACTGCACGACACGCAGGGCGTAGACCACGCCCAACGTCACCACACAGAATGGCAGCGTAAACGGCGGCAGCCCGAACACGCTGCCGCAGTACACCGCCGGCTCCAACACCAAGGGCGACACGGCCACGGCCAGCAGGGCGAGCAGGCAACTCTGCATCGACGGGACCAGGAACACGCCTCCGACCGCCATGGCGATCAGGATGAAGTTGAAGTTATTCGCATCCAGGAACGCCAGATCGACCGAACTCAGCATCAGGGTGCGGATCAGAGTGCCCGCGAAGTAGCCCACCGCAGCCAGCGCGAACAGAATGCGAGAGTAACTCAACACCAGCAGGCTGAAGAGCATGCCGACGACGACACTGGGGGCAAACAGAATGCTACCGAACGACTTGAAGAATCCTGCCAGCCAAAATGGCAAATCGGGGTCGATGGATGCGATCGCTTGAGTGGGGTCGGCAGACAACAGGACGCCCGAGTACTTCGCAGCCGTCAAGTAAGCGCACCAACTGGTCAGCGCGAAAGGCAGGCTGAGCACCGGAAGCTTCAGGCCCGAGACCAGCACCTGGGCCAGCAGAATCGTGGCGATCAAGGTGAAGGCACCGGCCGCCAACGCGAACAGAAACGTCTGCGGCGTCAACGTCAGGCGGTAGCCGAGCGACAGCCCGACGAACAGGGCGTTGTAGACGTAGAAGCCCGACTCGCGGAAGGTCTGTTCCATCCCCAGGAACCACGCCAAGCCGTAGGCCGCCAGCACTACCAACAGCCCGAACAGCGCCAGGCGAGGATTCAGACAGATCAACGCCACCAGGACCGCACCAAAGGCCGCTCCTTGGAGAAACAAGATCTCCGCGCAGCCGGCGAAAATGGATTTGATGCGGTCCGTCATGAGCACACCTAACGCCCCTCGCTCGCCTGAGCGGATCCTCGCAATCGCTCCGGCACCTTCTCCCGGCGGACAATGTCACTCAAGTCCTCCGCCTCGCGAATCACATCGACTTCACCCTGTTCGCCGATCAGCACGACGTTCGGCCGATACGTGATGAACTGCATCGACTGCGTAATGTTGTAGGCACCGACCGGCGACAGGATCAGGCGCGTGCCGCGTTTCAGTGGCGGCAGCGACACTCCTTCATCCAGGGCATCCAGATTCATGCATAGCGGGCCGTAAACCACGCTGTTCTCGTTCAAGCCGGCCACCTCGCGATCGAGTTCGATGTTCAACTTGTACCAAAACGTCGTGAACAGCAGATTCACGCCGGCATCGACCACATAGGCCCGAGACCCATCGACCAGGCGTTTGGCCGCTTCGACGGTCGTGATCAAGAAGCCGGCGTCGTCGATCAAGGCCCGGCCGGACTCCAGGATCAGCTTGGGGAACTTGCCGGGACGCAAGACGCGGTAGAGTGCCTCGCCGATTTGTTCGGCGAAATCCTCGATCGCGGGCACGCCGACGTCGGGCGGCAGGTAGTTCGTCTTGAGCCGGCTGCGCGACGGGAACCCGCCGCCGATATCCAGGTACTCCATGGCCAAGCCGAACTGATCTTCCAGCTCGTAAGCGAAGCCGACCATCTTCTCGATCTGCTTGGCGTAGGCTCCGGGCTCGAGGATAAAGGTGCCCAGGTGGCAGTGCAGGCCCCGCGGCGACAGCTTGCCGCCGTTCGCGATGCGTTTGACGGCGTCCAGGGCCTGCCCCGATTCGAGATTGAACCCGAACCGCGACCACTGTGGATGGATGCCGGCATCCAGGTTCAGCCGCAGACCGATCGGCACGCGCCGGCCGAATTTCTCGGCCACGGTTTCCAGGTCACAGATCTCGTCCAGATGATCCACGTTGATGGTGGCGCCATCTGCCACGGCTCGTTCCAACGCCCGCCAGGGCTTGTGCGGTCCGTTGAAGATGATCTGCTCGCCGGGAACGCCCAAAGCTCGCGCCTTGGCGTATTCCATCTCCGAGACGACTTCGGCCAGCGAACCTTCCTGGTGCATGATCGAGCAGATCGCGTCCAGGTAGTTGGTCTTGTAGGACCACGCCAGGGCCAGGTTGGGGTAGCGTCGCGAGAAGGCGCCGCGGCACTCGCGTACCAGCTTGCGGATCTTCTGTTCGGAAAAGACGTACAGCGGCGAACCGTAACGGCTGACCAGGTCGTCGATCGTCACACCGTCAATCGCGCGCCGGACTTTCCGGGCGTAGCCGGAACTGCGTCCGAACTTGTTCATCTGCCCGCTCTGCAGTTTCGTGATCACCGGCGGTTCATAGGGTTCCATGGGATCCTCTTGTTGGTTCTTAGAAATCTCCGTCCTCAGGGATGTTCGCCTTTGGTCACCGCATTGTGAAAGGGTGTCATGTCCGTCACCATGTCGTAGGTGTAACGCACAAACAGTTTCCCGGCGGGATAGTCGCCGGGCGGGGTTGTCGGCAGGCCCAGGCTGCGCCGCAGCAACTGCGACGGCAGATTCAAGCCGACGCCCGTCGCCGCGTACGACCACGCCGGAAAACGCGGGTTGATCTCGATCAGATAGACGTCCTCGCCGGCGACGATACACTCCAGCTCGAACGGTCCGCGCCAGCGGTACTCACGGATAAACTTTTCCGCAGCCTCCATCATCGGCGGATTCTTGATCGTGACACTGGTCCACATCTTGCCCAGCGACGTGATCCAGATCTTCTTGGCTCCGACCATCCCCAACGAATTTCCCTCGCCATCGCCCAAGCCGACGATATTCATCTCCTCGCCGGCGACGACCTCTTGCACGATGATCGGATACCCCCACTCGGCAACCAATTCGTGGAAATGAGCCGCGGCTTCCTGCACCGTGTGAGCGCGGTAGGCTTTGTAGTAGCAGCCCTTGACCATCACGGGCAAGCCAATCTTGTCGATCGCCTCCGTCAGCATCGCGTACGACGTCACGATGGCGGTCCGGGGCAGACGGACGCCGATCTTCTCGGCCAACTCCAACAGGCGGTCTTTCCCGCGAAGGCGGAACTGAGCCAGGCTGGGCAGGAAAGTGCTGATCCCGCGCGATTTCAGTTGTTCGGCGTATTTGATGTAGAACGGCAGTTCGGCATCCAAGTTCGGAATCACGTGATCCAGACCATACGTCTGTTTGATGTGCAAGAGCCGTTCGAGATACTCCTCGCCGTCGCCCGACGGGTAAGGCATGACGTAGGACTTGTCCACGATCCAGTCCATGTAAATCCCCGGCTCCATGGCATCGTAGGCCAAGCCGATGATGCGCACGTCCAGGTCCCGGTCTTCTTTCAGACTGCGCGCCACGCCGATACCCGGCCCGGGATTGTCGACGGCGTTGATCCCGGAGACGCCCACGAATTTCGTGTCCATGCTTCGATTCCTACAGCAAGCCCAGCGTCTTCAGACGTCCCCGAAAATCGGCCACGTCGCGTTCAGCGTCGGTGGCGGCCACCTGATATCGCTCCGTGAGGACCCGTACGACTTCCGCCTGATCACCGCCCGACTGGAACGTCTTGACGATCAGCAGGGCCGTCGGATTCAGCAGGAAAGTGTCGCCGGTGGCAGGATCGAAGGCGAGCCCTTCGGGACTTACAGACAGCCGTGATAAGCTGGGCATGTTGCGATCTCCTCTGGTTCCCGAAAAGGGGGCAGGACTCCTGTTCGCACAGCGGGTCCTGCTCCCTGCCGGAAACTGTTTGATGCAATGTCGTTCCAAATAAGTAAACGCGGTCGGGCGACAGAATTCTACCGGCAGGCGGCCCCTTCTTCTGTCGAGTCGGTCCCCAGTTCCGGCTACGACGCATGCGGCTGGCCGTGGTTCGTTCAACAGCGTGGGCAACGCCCTGCGCGGGAATGGGCATCATCCCCGTCCACATCTAATCGCAAACCCGGAGGCATGCGAGTTGGAACGGGCCAGCGGCCGCGCGTGGTATAGGTTGAGCACGCCCGTGATCGACTTGTCCTTCTATTAAGGACATATTCACAGAATCTCATCCGTCTTGGAAGGACAAATGCGCGAACTCCTGCGGCAGAAGATCATCGATTCACTGGCGACTCCGCCGCCCACATTCACGCATCGGGACGTGCGTGTGCCTGGTCTGGCGGGAAAGGCGGTGGCGGTGATCGGGCCGCGCCGCGGTGGCAAGACGACGTTCCAGTGGCAGGTTCTGACGGCCCGTCTGGCAGCGGGTATGCTGCGCGAAGGGCTGCTGTATTTTTGCTTCCACCGCTCGGCAGGAGACGCGTCCTACCAGCCGACTCGGAGGACGCGACGGCCGACGATGCGCAGACGTCCCTCAGCAAACAAGCGGATCGCATCCGGATACGCTTCGCATTCCTGCTCGAAGATCCGCTGAGCCAGCGTCTCGGACGTGTCGTCGTCCAGTACCGGGACGGTGCGTTGTAGGATAATCGGACCGTGGTCGTACTGGTTATCCGCGAAGTGCACAGTGCAGCCGCTGACTTTGCAGCCGTAATCGAGCACCGACTGGTGCACGTGATGGCCGTAGAAGCCCTGGCCGCAGAAGGCCGGGATCAGCGCCGGGTGGATGTTGATGACCCGGCTCTCGAAATCGGGCGGGATCAGCAAGTGCTTGAGGAACCCACCCATCACGACCAACTCGACGCCGACTTCACGGCAGGGACCGAACACCGCGTCGCGGTAGGCTTCCGGCGTGGGGAACGGCTGCGTGGGAAGCACGAGCGCGGGGATTGATGCCTGGGCGGCGAAGGCCAGGCCCCCGGCCTTGGGGTTACTGGAAATCACCAGCCGGATCTCGATGTCGAGCAGGCCCGCCTGGATCTTTTCCAACAGGTTACGCAGGGTGGTGCCGCCGCCTGAAATCAGTACGGCAACGGGCAGAGGAGAAGTCTTGTCGGTCATGGGGAAATGCTCGCTGGGTGGTGACGGTCTGAGTTGGTGGACTGTGGGCACGGTGCGCGCGTCACGTGACCGTCAATCCTCACTTCGTCTGTATGGCCCCAGGAACTTCGGTCCATTGAAGTGAATCATGTGGTCGGGAGTTTCGGCAATCCAGACTTCCGTTTCCCATGCGATATCAGCCGCATACTTGCGGAAGTCAGCCTTGTCAAGGAAGGCCGTAACATAGACACGCTCAGCCGGGCATTCTGCAAGCATGGTTTCAATTTCGGCGTGTCGCTTTGGACTTACAGGTCCGTGAGTGGTCACAGCTTCAATGAGGAATAGCCAATTCTTCTGCGCGTCATACAAGACGATATCCGGCAGCTTGTCGTGCTCCGTTATCCCGATGTTTAGTTCTGCTAGTTCATCGGTGGCACAGACAACGTGTTTCTTTGCCGTGTCGCCAAGATAGAGCAGCTTTGCACCGGGCGCGAATCGCGGCCCCAACTCTTCAACGGCAGCAACCTGTAAGGCGTTGTGCTTTCCTGGTGAAAGCCGAATCATTGCCCCAGTTGGCAACTTCAGCTTGATCTTCTGCAAGTCACGCCGCTTGTTATACGCCGTTTCAAGTCTGCCAAAGTTCTGCGAAAAAGCCTCAATGGCGTCGTCAAACGCAGCCGTTCCGTAGGTCTTCAAGACCGCTATTGCAGCATCCGTCAAGCAATAGCAAGTCTTCCCGCTGTTAGTCGAGCGGGATTCGTCCTCCGGGTTTCGGTCAACAAGCCTTGCCTGTTCGAACTGGTGGATTGATTGGCGGCTGATTGTCTCACGCGAGTTAGCAGCATAGTCCTTCCCGCATATCTCTCGCATGAAGCCCATGACGTCCCAGATGCGAAGTAACGACTTTTTTGTATTGGCCCACGAATCCTTTGGACCAAGGCTAGCCAGTGCGAGCAACGTCAACGCCGAACGCTCGTTTTGTTGAGCGCGTGGAAGGCCGAACGCCCGAAGAATCTCTAGGGCCTCGTCTTGCTTGCTCATTTCGTGCTCCCACTAGGCAGCGATGCAGAGAGCCGGTAACGCCCAACTCTTCCAAGACAACGGTTTCAGCTTCTTCCAGATTGCGTCTGACTTCTTTCCCGATTCGAGCTATACCGCACGCGGTTGAGGATGGCACATCCTCAACCGCGTGCGGTATATACATAACTCTTCCGCCCCAAAGGGGCATTAACAAATCAGCCCAGGCCAGAGCGTAGCGGCGACAGCCGCGGAGCGACGCCCTGGGTACGGTATCGATTCAACACGGTAGCCCTGTAAGGGCGAAACAAATTGTTAGTCCCACACGTATTGTTC
>JAPLNJ010000710.1 GCA_026692885.1 Planctomycetota bacterium
GCCAAGGAAGTCACGGCGTTGCCGCCGATGACACCCATCCCGCATGCGCCGGCCGCCGTCCGCGGCTACGTCAATCTGCGCGGGCACATCGTCTTGGTCCTGGACCTGAACTGCCTGTTGCATCAAGAACCGACAGCGATCGGTCCCACCAGCCAACTCGTCGTTTTCAAGCCGGAGCTGGGCGATGCCTTCGGCGTGCTGGTGGAACGCATCGGTGAAATCGTGGAACTGAGCGCCGAGCAAATCGAAACGCCCCCTGCCGAACAGGTGACCAGCAGCTCGGAAGTCGGCGAGTTGCCGGAAACCGAACTGATTCGCGGCATCGGGAAGCTCAACGGCGAATTACTGTTGATCATTGAAGCCCACAAACTATTGCCCTGCCTGGAACGGGTCGTCGCGTCCCGCGGCAAGGCGACCGCTCGTCAGAGTCTTGCACCCGTAAAGGAGATCTCCCTGTGAATCACTTGCGTCTACGTACCAAACTCGGTCTGATCGTCGGCCTGCTGGTCTTCTGTGTTGTCGTCGTGGCGGTGGTGGGCTACGTGGAACTCGGCGTGGTCAATCGCCATGTGGAACGCATGGTCGAAGTGACCTCCAAAGCTCGCGGGTTCGTGTCCGATATGCGATCGAATCTTCAAGGAGCACGGCGCATGGAGTTTCGTGCCGTGCTGGCGACCAGCGATAAGAAATCCAAGGAGTATGCCGACATTTCACGAGAAAGAGTCAAGCTCATCGACGAGAACTATCGGGCGCTGTCCGACATGATCGAGGCCAGCCCGACCTCGCCCGACCGGCAATTGCTTACTCAGTTCGACCAGAGTTGGCAGGTCTACCGAAAGCTTAACGAGCAAACGCTCGTGCTGGCGATCGAAAACTCCAACATCAAGGCAAATGGTTTGACGAATGGCAAGCTCTTGGAGAAGATCGCGGCCGTGCAGCAATCCGCCGATGCCTGGTTGCGGCAGTTGGAACAGGCCGTTGTCGAGGCACCGGCCGGAAAAGAAGATCCGTCCGCGACGTCGAGCAACGCCAAACGCCATTTGCTGGAACGACTGCGGTTCCTGGCCATCGATCTACATCGTCGGCTGACCCTGAATGTCTTTGATGCCACCGATGAAAGAATGGACCAACTCGACGAGCAGGTAACGGCCTGTCAGCAGGAGCTGGAGATCCTGCTGAATGACCTGTCCCGCCAAGCAACTGGCCCGGAAGCCCCGTGGCTGGTCGGCTTGACTGGAGGTTGGCGAGAGCTGAAACCCATGGTGGCCCAAATGCAGAAGTGGTTGCGGATGGATACAAACTCGCGGTCAGCCGAACTCGTGAACGAGGCCAACAGTCCGATCGACGACTGTATGACGGCTTTGACAGGGCTGAACAAGAACGTCACTGATCGACTGACCGAGGGCATGAAGGATGTGCAGACGGGCTCGCGATATGCCCAATGGCTCATGCTGGTGGTCCCGCTGTTGGGCATCGCCGTGAGTCTTGCCTTGGCTTTCGTCCTTACGCGATCCATCACGGTGCCGATGGTTCGAGGGGTCGAGTTCTCCGACGCTGTCGCCCAAGGCGATTTGACGAAACGCTTGGGCCTGACGCAACGCGACGAGGTCGGTCTCTTGGCTCACGCACTGGACCGTATCGCCGCTGGTTTCGGTAAGATCGTGGGTGACATCCGCGGCGTATCCCAAGGTATTGCCGGCTCGGCGTCCGAACTATCGGCGGTTTCGCACCAGTTGTTGGCCCAAAGCGAGCAGATGACCGCTCAGGCGGGGCACGTCGCCGGCAGCACCGAACAAATGGCCACCAACGTCAATACCATGGCTGCCGCCGGGGAAGAGATGAGCATGAACGTGGCCTCCATCTCGTCGGCCAGCGAACAGATCAGCGTCAACGTGGGCACCATCTCCTCGGCGGCCGAGGCTACCGCCCGTAACGTCACGACCGTGGTCGGTGCGATTCAGGAATCCACGCGGGCCTTCGAGATGATCTCGCACGATGCCCGCGAAGGCTCGCAAATCGCGAACCGGGCCATGACCATGGCCGACGGCGCCAGCACCACGATGAGGGAATTGGATCGTTCCGCCGCTGACATCGGCAAGGTGACCGGAGCCATCAAAATGATCGCGTTGCAGACCAACTTGTTGGCGCTGAACGCAACCATCGAAGCCACCTCGGCCGGCGAGGCCGGCAAGGGCTTCGCCGTGGTGGCCCACGAGATCAAGGAACTGGCCAATCAGAGCGCGCAGGCCGCGGAGGACATCGCCCGCAAGATCGATGGCGTGCAGAGCAGCACGCGCGACGCCGTGGAAGTCATCCGCGAGGTCCAGCAGATCATCTACGCTCTGAATACGTCCTCAATGCGGATCTCCGAGGCCGTCGAGAAGCAGAGCGTCTCGGCCAAGGCCAGTGCCGAGAATCTGGGCCAAGCCAGCCAGGGCGTCGAGCATATCGCCCGCTCGATCTCCGAGGTCGCCAAAGGCGCCAACGACATGTCCCGGAATGCCAGTGAAGCGGCGACCGGCGCCAATGATATGTCGCGCAACGCCGCCGAAGCGGCCACGGCCGTCGGTGATATCTCTAGTAATATCCACGGCGTCAGCCAAGCGACCCGCGACAACACGGCCAGTGCCCAGCAGGTCAACGCCGCCGCGGAACGACTGGCGGCGATCGCCACTCAACTCCAGCAACTCGTCGGCCAGTTCAAGATCAAGGATTGACGAGCGGCGTCCACTTGGCGAACTTGCTGCGGCAGGCGGCCGAGCCACCGCGTCTGTGGGCGTCTGGAGGGCACTGCTGTGAACATCTTCACGCCTCTCTCGTTCCCACGCTCCGCGTGGGAACGCAAGTGTTTTGACGCTCCGCGTCGTCAGCCCAAGGACGCAGAGCGTCCGTGGCTTGCGTTCCGACGCAGAGCGTCGGAACCAGAAAATCGAGGACCTGGACAACCGCAAGATGTTCACAGCAGTGGCGTCTGGAGGGCCTTGATCATGACATTGCGAATGCTAGCAGTATCGTGATCGCCCCCGAGAAGCTCCCGACGCAAGTCGGTGGGAGTGTTCCCGCCCTGTGCCTAACCCGAAGCCCCCTATCCGACCAGCCCGACTCGTTCCCCGTTGGAGTCTGCTGAAGAAGTCAGCCAAATGCCCCGGGCAAGCCCCTCGACGTTATACACAACTCTTCCGCCCCGATAGGGGCAGCCACATAGCAGCCCAGGGCAGAGCGGAGCGGCGTTCGCCGCGTAGCGCCGCCCTGGGTTATGAGAGGATTGAGAACACTAGCCCTGAAGGGGCGAAACAAGCCTTGGTCACGTCTGACGAACGATGCGCGTGAGGAACCGATTTGTTTCGCCCTTTCAGGGCTACCAGGTTGCTTCGATACCGTACCCAGGGCGTCGCTCTGCGGCTGTCGCCGCGACGCTCTGCCCTGGGCTGATTTGTTAATGCCCCTTTGGGGCGGAAGAATTGTGTACAAGGACGAGGGGCAAGCCGGGGGCATTTTACTCGCATTTGGACCTTTTCAGCAGCCCCGTTGGGTCGCGGCTAAACAGCATCTCAGCCCCGACCAGCCCACGTCAAGCTCACTTCGCAGTCAGCTCCTCGGCGCGGTGGTCGGCTTGGTCGGCGGCTGCGGCGGCGGTGATCGGTTTTGGTCCGACGCCGACTTGGGCTTCCGGCAACTGCCGCAAAATCTCCGCCGCCCGCGCCCACAGCTTCGCGTCGTCCGGCAAGCGGTCCAGGTCGTATCGCCGCCAATGCGCCGCACGGGCCAGCATACGGGCGAACACCGCTGCGTCACGCTGGTCTTCCTCCTTGGCAAGTTCTTCCTTCTCCAGCACATTCGCCAACATCATTCGCGCTAGCGGCACGCTCGGATCGTACTTCAACGCCGATCCCAGACTCGCCCGGCTGCTTGGAAGAAAATCCCGCTCCCGCTCGGCCACCTGCCGCAAAGTGACCTTCGACTTCGGGCTGAGCTTCCGCTCCGGCCCGGTCGTCTGCAACCACGCCGCCAACTTCGCCCACGGTCCCGGCGGCAGGTTCGACTGCTCCAACACCTTCCGCCGTTCGTGGTCGGGAATGATTTCCAACTCGCCGTTTTCCTTGAATCGCAACCCTGCCACCGCCCTCGCCCAAGCGATAACGTTAGAAGAAATCTGGGCAATCTCATCCCGTTCCACGGCCACCGGCACGTCCCAGACCCGCGCCGTCTGGTCCTCGCTGGCCGTGACGACCCGCGCGCCGTCCGGGCTGAAACCCGCGCTGAGGACACTGCCTTCATGCCGAAGCAGCGCTCCCAGGGGCGCGCCGCTGGCGGCGTCCACTTGGCGAACTGCCGGTTTTTTGAAATGGTCATGGCCCGGCAAGCGTCCTTCTCCGCCTTGACAAATCTTGCGATGCTATTGTCCTTCACGGCCCTGGCGCAGGCAGCGTACTGTAACTCCGTGGCGGTCCACGCGTTATCAGTGTATAATCTGGACCGACCAGGCCCTCACACGAAGGGAGGAAAGCCTTGGACCAGTTTGCTCGGGTTGTCATGGGGTATCACGGCTGCAACACATCCACGAGCGTGGAGTTTGCGCGCCGGTTGTTCGACGGGACCGCCAGGATCTCCGATTGGAGGCCCAGCGCGAACGACTACGATTGGCTTGGTCACGGTATCTACTTCTGGGAGCACGGTCCGCAGCGTGCTCGAAAATGGGCGGGTGAGGACGACACGGTGATTGGGGCCGTAATTCAGCTGGGCCGCTGCTTTGACCTGACGGATATCCGTTATACGAAGTTGCTACAGGCGGCTTATGAAAGCATCGTCGCGTTGTACGCGGTGGAGGGTTTGGCACTGCCGGAGAATCGCGGGTGCGACTTGAAACTGCGCGACCTGGACTGCCTGGTCATCAATCAATTCATGAATGCCATGGACAGCGAGTTGATCAGCGGCAGGGAGACGGCATTTGGTTACCAGACCGTCCGGTGCCCATTTGAAGAAGGCGACGAAGCCTTCCCAGGTTCGATGTTGAAAACGCAAACGCACATTCAACTGTCAGTCCGGGATCCGAGTTGCATCCTCGGAGTTTTCCGGCCGAACGTTTAGACAAGGGAAGTCCGATGACCGAACAAGACTTGCTGAACAAATCATACGAAGCATTGGCAAGAGCCCGGCGGCGTCCCGCGAAAGAGCAGCTACAACAGTTAATCGACCAGGGGGTCATCGACGAGCAAGGCAAAGTGCAATCGTGGGACGCGTTTCTTACGGTGATTGCTGTCAAACGCGGAAGCAACGGCAGGACGCTTGTGTATTTTCGTTGTCTCAAGCCGGCGTTGGGAATGCCCGGTACGGCCGAAATCGACGTTTCACGTGAGTCGCTGGCGAGTTACGTTCGAGAGAAGAAACGCGTGATCACGGCGTACCTGGACGAAAAGCAGAATCGATGGAAAGAGGGCCAGCATGTCCACTTGACATCAAAAGGGTATTTACGCACGGACGCCAACGAAATCGAAGAAGACAATCTAGGAACCTTGCCGCAGTTTGCGGCGGTTCGAAGTGGGCTGTGAACAAGCCGACTGACTGATACTGATAACATGTGGATGTGAGGATACCAATGCAGGAGCCTGACGATGTCCCAGCCCGGTTCCCAGACTTGCGGGGAGTCTCAATTGATGGGTGTCACCAAACGTTAGGCGAGCGGCAGGAAATAACTTACCCGTAGGTCGGCCTTTCCAGGCCGATCGGGACGGTCTTGGAAGACCATCCTACAGTAAGTTGGGC
>JAPLNJ010000711.1 GCA_026692885.1 Planctomycetota bacterium
GTGTGACCCGCGGAGCCGGCGGGATGGTGAAACTCCCGGTGTACTGGTCGTGTGACTCGCCGGAAATGTGGTCACGGTCCGTATCGAGCGCCCGGCCCTTCCAGCTGAGAATACTCGTTCCCAGGACCAGGTGATAATCGCCCGGCGTGCTCTGCGGCGCGAATTGCAGTTCCAAACGTCGCTCGTTCACCCAGCGGAATCCGGTGACACTCACTTCACCCGCGGGGCCGGCGAAGCTGACCAGATCGTCGGCCGGCGCAAAGCTGGTTTGATCCATGGCCTGATCGAAGCTCATGTGCAGCGCGCTCACCGGACCCGCCGTCACCCCCGACGGCGACTGCGCCGTGACGTACGGCTTGTCCGCGAAAATGGTAAAGGGTGCCAAGGCTTGGTCATCAGGCGTTTCGCCCATGATTCCATCCCCGTCCAGATCCAGTTCGTCTCCGGCCAGATCCGCGAGGTGGGGACCGCAGGTCAAAGTGTACGTCCCGGCGCCTGTTTGCGGCGGGAACCAGACTTGCAGCCGGGCACCATTCCAGCGGAACGCGCTCACCGCCAGGGAACCTTCCGGACCCGTAAGTTGCAGGTCGTCGGCCAGCGAAAAGCTGGCCGGATCGATCGGCCGGTCAAACGTGATCTCCGCCGTACTTACGGGCCAGATGGTGTTCCACGCCGGGAACACCCAGCCGGAACTGAGTCGTGGTGGCCGCAAGGTAAAGGCCGCCGTGTACTGATCGCCGGGGACCTCGCCAGGAAGCTTGTTCCTGTTCTGGTCCAACCGCCGGCCCTGGAAATCCTGGATCTCAGGGGACAGGATCAGTTGATAGCTCCCGAACGCCGTTTGCGGCGGGAAAGACAGCCGCAGTTCGCTCGGTGACGTCCAGGCGTAGTCGTAGTCGACGATCGCGCCGTTGGGGCCGGTGAAACTCGTGATGTCGTCCAGCGAGAAGGTGGCCGGGTCCATGTTGAAGTCGAAGCTCAAGGTCAGCGCATCGATCGGACGAGCGAGGCCGTCCCACACGGACGGCGTCTGGAACCTGACGCGCGGCCCGGCGACCGTCACCCGTGCCGTGACGGTGTAGCCGTCCTCGGTCGCTTCCCCGGGCACCGCGTCCCCGTCCTGATTCAGGGGCGCGCCAGCGGCATCGAGGAGGTCCGGCCCCAGCGTGATTTCCCAATCGTAGTTCCCCAGCGGTGCGCCGGGGAGGACGTCGCAGTAGACATCGAGCGTGTTGGCGTCGATCCACTCGGAGTGCCACTGGAAGTAATCCGCCGGGGCCTCGCCAGCGGCCTCGCCGACGGCCAGGGACGGCGGCGGCGAAAGCCGCAGCAGGGGTATGACCGGGGGCGGGGTTGGACTCATGGCCCGATCGAACACAAATCGCTGACGGCTCCCCGACAGTTCGAGGGGGCCGGAGGTCCCGCTGTTTCCGACCGACTGGACGACTCTCGCCCCGGGTGGTTGGCTCGGACGGCCGCGGTCCAGGAGCAATAGGCCTCGGGCTTCCATGTTGGTCACGGCGACCTCGGGCAAGCCGTCGCCGTTCAGGTCCCCCAGGGCTGGAGGCCCCCCATACGGCGTGGACTGGTCGCCGAGATGATAGACCCCCTGGGAAACGAAGGTGCCGTCACTCTGGAACCCCAGAATGGTCAGGGTGTTGTCGATGTTGTGGGAACTGCGTTGAGCGGCCGAATCCAAGGATCGAACCGCTAACGTCCGGGCGACGATCTCCGCTCGGCCGTCCCGATTGAAATCGGCTAACCCGGCGCCCGCGAACCCCTGCAGGAAGCCCTGGCCCCTGAAGTCGGAGAACCTCCCGCCTGCCTGCCCGACAGCCACCAACAGCTGCTCGCCGCCCACCTCGGATCCGGACGCCACCAAGTCCGGGCGGCCGTCGCCCGTGACGTCGCCGATCGCGAGGAGTGAACCCGCTGAGTAGATGGCGGACTGTTCCCGGAACGTGCCGTCGCCTTGCCCCAACAGGACACCCAGCGTCATCGCCGCTGGATTTTCAGCGACGAGGTCCGGCAGGCCGTCGTCGTTCAGGTCGCCGAGGACGAAGGTCCCCATGAACCCGCCGGGAATCCCGGACGCATTGGCCGGCCAGAAGGTGCCGTCGGCGCGTCCGGCCAGGATGGTGATGTGGTCGGCGCCTCCGACGACGAGATCGGGTTGCCCGTCGCCGTTCACATCGGCCACGGCCACGGTTTCGATGTCGCGAGTGGCCGAGTAGGTCGTGGGAGGGCCAAAGCTGCCATCGCTCTGCTGCAAGAAGACCGACACCGTCCCTGTGCTGTAGCTGCCCACCACAATATCCGCCCGGTCATCATGGTTGAAGTCGCCGGACGCCAAGGCCCCTGGCGACGCAGGCGGCACCAGGGTCGCGGAGAGCTGAAGCTGGCCGCTCGGCACACACTGATATACGGACACCGCGTGTTGGCTGGAGAAATCCGTCGAGCCGGCCAACAACTCGGCGCGTCCGTCGCCATTGAGGTCAGCCATGACGGCGGTGGTCGGGTAGGCACCGAGCGGCAGCACTTGGCCCAAGACCAAGTCCGGTCCGCCGGACAGCAGCCGCCGATCCTCCAACGGTTCCAACCACAACTGGCGTCGGAGTCGCCGACGCTTCGCCAGACGCCTCCGGCGATGCAGAAAACCCGAGCGGACCTTGGTGCCACGTGGGAAGTCGAGCATGGCCGTACTCCTTGCGTGAAGTAGGTGGATTGGCAGATGTCGCGGGTTCACGACCGCCTGAGTGTAGCAAATGCCCCGCGCCGAGGTGTGACCGTTTTTGCTGTCTTCGTACAACAAGTGGGCACGGAGCTTCACAGCAGCAAGTCGGGCGTCACATACCGGGAAACCGGCAGGAGCAGGCGGCAGCGAATTCGCCGGACAGCGAGGGCCAGCGCTTCCAGATGGGTCGTGGGCAAACGCTGGGCCGGATGGATATCATAGCACCGAATGTCGCGGGCGTGCCAGTCGCTGCCGTACCACCAGCACCACAACAGCCAGTTCCAGGCGTGGATCAGGCCCAAGGGATAGCCTTCGTACTCGGCGATCGCGAACAGCCCGCCGGGCAAGTCCTGCACGCCGAGCACGCCATCGGCCGCGACGTCTCCCGGTATCGTCAGACAGGCGTCGTAACGCAAGTGCTGCCGTGGCGTGATCCCTTCGTCGTCGTAGCTGACTCCGAGGAAGGCTGCGTCCTCGGTGAGCAGCCCGCGGGCCTTGGCCCAACGCCCCAATTCCAGCCAGGCGCGTCCCACGCCAGTATACGGTCCATACTGCCGCCAGAAGGCTACATGCCACGCCGGAAACTCGCCAATCGAAACCGGCATGACGGCCGCTTGCACCCGCCGGTCCGCGACGATCCGTTCGATGTCCTGCTGGGCGCGATGCCGAAACGCGGTCGGCGAACAACCGAAATGGGCGGCAAAGGCCCGTGTGAAACCCTCGCGGGAATCGTAGACGGCGGCCCCCGCCACGTCGGTCACACTCACCGACCCATACTTCAACGAGGTGGCCGCCCGCTCCAGCCGCAGCCTGCGCAGATGGGCTTGCGGCGTCTCGCCGGTCACCTTCAAGAACACGCGGTGGAAATGGAAAGCAGACAGGTGCGCTCGATCCGCCAGTTCGTCGAGCCCGACCTGTTCGTCCAGCCGGTCCCAAGCGTAGCTCAGCGCGTTGAGCACCCGTTGCCGATCCCGTAGGTTTCCCTGCTGATTCATCATGCGACTGCCTGGCTCTTGCTCGTTCTGCTTCAGGCCGGATCTTTCGTCGCCCCAGCTATTTCGCTGCGTGGTGCTCATTCCTAGCACCAAACCGTTTTTTGCGGTGGGAGTGGCAAGAATGAGGTTTAATGTTGTCGCATGGACGGGGCTTGCCGCTAGGGCTCAGACGTACAGAATTCAAAATTGGCGGTTTGGCGACTTTGCCAAGTCAGAGTGGTTTGTCCGCCAATTTTGAATTCTGTACGTCTGAGCCCTGTTTGGGGCCCGGCACTGCGGAACAGTAAAATCTCATTCTTTACGCGTCAGGACCAAGAAACCGTTTGGTGCTAGTGGATCGAGTTGATCCGCGCTCGCTTTCCCAATGCTTCCAAGATCGTCTACAAGCGGATGGCAGGCAACTGGACCTCCGGCCAATTTTCGCTCCGCTGGACGCGCCACTGGGTCATTCCCGATCCGCCTGACGTCGTCCTGATCTGACAGCCGTTGGCAACCTTGCGATCAAGGCCTCAGCCGGGCTATCGTGTAGGCGGGCCAAGGCGGCTGCTCCCCTTGTAAGGCAACTTATCAGGCAGCGCCAGGTGACGCGCGCCCGCGCCGTCGGCGATGAGCTCCAAGCCGCAGAGGATCGCGGGACGACTGCCGCGAGGT
This sequence comes from Planctomycetota bacterium, assembly GCA_026692885.1. The sequence continues at coordinate 4,381 of JAPLNJ010000711.1, forward strand.
GTTAGGGTCACCACGAGGGCCTCGTCGATGCGGATGCCGTCGAACGACTTGACCAGTCCGCGCCGCGGCCCACCGGCCTCCCGTGCTACATCGAAATTGCTAAGGACCTCCCGGTCTTGCAGCGCGACGCTAAACGGCCGTCCGCCCGGCTGTAGGTCCTCTGGCTCGGCAAAGTACAAACGGACCGTGTAGCGTTGGGGCTGGACCAAGTGGCCCGTGAGTGCCACGCGGAGCGACTGGACTCCCTGCATCCCCGACGCGCAGACCCAGGGCAGCGGACCCGTCACTGTCGAGGAATGCTGACGAAAGAAAGTGGCGGGCGGCGCAGAGGCCGTCACTTGAATCTGCGGCCACAGGCCGGGGCTGCCGGATTTGGCCGACGCGTCTGTGACCCTGGGGTACTCCAACCACAACGTGCCGTGGTCGTCGACGCGGTTGCCTGGCGCGCCGAAATTCACTCCCAAACGCCGGATCGGCTGTCGGCCTTCGACCGCGTAGCCCTGGTAGGTCCAGAGCTCGACCTCCGGGTCGGGAACCAAGGCCAGCGAGGTCTGATTCTGATAGCTGCAGGTACAGGTGCGGGTGTAGTCCGGGGAGGTGATCAGGCCGCCAGCCACGATCAAGTTATTGGTGCAACTCGACCGGAAACCGCCCCAGTTTCCCGTACCGCCGAAGCGGGCCAGATCATAGAACCCGGCCGCACCGGAACGGAACACGAGCAGGTGCTCGGAGGCCGCGGGCGTGTTGCAGCCGTAAGCGCGGGTCCACTTCCAGACGCGCGGCGCGTCCGTCAGCGGGTCGTCGATCTGCAGTGGCTGCCCGTCCAGCAGGCCACAGCCACCTTGGCTCCGCAACACCCAATCGCCGCGAATCATCGGCGGGCCGGAGGCGCGAGGGTCGTGCCACAGCTGCTTCCCATCGCTCGCCCGCCAGGCCCGCATACCCCGAGGCTCGTCCTTTCGCGCGTCGCGTTCGCCGTTGCCGGATTCGATGAGCACGTCGCGGGGGGCCGAATAGCTGAGCCAAGTTCCGAAGACGCCTTGGTTCTTGGACCACACGACTTGGCCCGTGGCCAGATCGAAGGCCACCAGTCGGGCCGGCGACGACGGCGGAGCACCCGCCTCCGCCGTCGCGGCCGACGGCTGATCGATGGCATACAGCCGGCCGCCGCCTGCACACACGGCGTTATGACGGAACCGGCCCAGGGCCACAGCGGACCAGACCAGCTTCCCGCTGTGTCGGTCCAGGACGAACAGCGATTGGCTCTCGATGGCTTGCGGCACTTCCTTCACGGCGGCGGCCGCTGTGCGCCGCAGGGGGATGCTCAACCACTTGAGCGAGCCAATCGATTTGTCGGGCGTGGCGAGGCCCCCAAGCAGGTAATCGTTTACGACGTTCAGATAACCCCAGATCGTCTCGCCGCCAGCCGCCACGGCGGGCAGCGGGATGCTCGGCAGCGGCAGCCCGGTCGCCGGGTCCAGGCGTAGGCACTCACGCAAGTACCGGACATAGATGGCGTCGGGCGTGGAAATATAGTTGGTGCCGGTGCCGTTGGCGCCGTACTGGTGGGACGTGTTGTTGTAGTAGGAACCCAGACCTGCCACCGGTGCCTCCCACAAGATCCGTCCGGTATAGATGTCCACCGACCGCAGACCATCAACTTGCTCGATCACCAGCCGACCGTCGAGCACCTGCGGCATCGGCCCGTGGCCGTGACGAGGCAAGATGCTGTCGTGGCTGGAGCCGCCGAACCAGAGCAGGCCGAGCGGCGCTTTGACCAACGTGTCGGTGGAGACTCGCGTGTTGGCGGCGTCGGCGTGTTCGTGGGTCCAACTGCCGGTACCCGGCAGGCCGCCGCTCCGGGTCAGACGCACGAGCCCGACGGCCTCGCCCACGGTGGCCTTGCCCGGCGTATCGCCGGCAGCGAAACGATCGAGGGCCTGACGCTGTGGACCGGTAAGCTGCAGATAGGCTTTGCCATGGTACGGATGCAGGACTGAGAATAGCCGCCCCGGCCACGCCAGGTCAGCCGACAGGTCCGCCGCGTTCTCGGCCAGAACCAAGTCCGCGAAATACGGCGGCAACTTCGTGGACTCCAGGTTGCCGATCCACACGGCCACGCGCTCGCCGTAGAGTCCCAGACTGTACAAGGTCTTTCGCAACGCCTGGGCCTTGGCCGCATCCGGTTCCAACACCACCACATGCAAGCTGCTCCGCGCCGCCAGCGTACACGGCAACTCGCCGTTCCCCGCACCCAGCACCAAGGCATACCCGGCACCGACTCCCGCATCCCGGACCACGGTCTCGGCCAATTCACGTGGTCGCGTCTCTCCGAGACGCGAAACCCGGTCTCGGAGAGACCGGTCCACGTGAACTCCGGATTCCTTGGCGGGATTGTCGCTGAGGCAGTAGATGCGTCCCTGCTCGGTGACCGCGATCAGACGGCCATGGCCGGCCGCCAGGGCGCCGATATTGCCTTCGACCCCAAGCCGCCAAGCCGGTGACTGTCCCGCTCGCAGCGGCAGATCGAAGGCCGCCAGGCTCGCTTGGCCGCCCGCGTACAACCGGTCGCCCGCCTTGATCAAGACCGCGCCGGCCGGGAAGGGCGTCGAGGCGGTCACTTTGGCAGAGGCGGCCTTTGCACCAGCGGCCGACAAGCTGTCGAGGTCGGCGGCAACCACGGTGCCGCGGGCCCAGGCGTACAGCTTGCCACCGTCGAGCACCGGGTTATCGGGTACGGCTCCGACAGCCCGGCCGTCGGTCAGGTCGTAGGCCGTTCCGGCGCAGAAGAACAAACGGTCATTGGCGGCCACGGCGTGGTCACCCGTCTTTGTGGCCAGCAAGAAATACTGCCGCTGGCCCGTGCGGCGATCGAAGCAGGCGGGCAGACTGCGGCCTCCCGGAACCAGGACGTGCTGACCGGACACGGTCAGCGTGCCCTGCGGCGCGATACCGCCAAAACTCTTCGCCCCGTGCGGCTGAACCATGAACTCCGCACCCTCGCCGGAGTTGCTCCACACGGGTTTTCCCGTCGCGGCATCCAGGCAGTGGATGAAGACGCCCATGAACGGCCAGATGCCGGCGGCGAAATAGACCTGTCCGTCGGCGACGACGGGTCCACCGCGGACGCACCAGGTATCGATCAGTCGGCCGTTGCCGAGGATGGGGCGGGACTGCGGCGCTCCCTTGAACTTCCACAACAGCTCGCCGCGGTCCGCGGAGAGCGCGTAGAACCAGCCGTCATCCGCACCGGCAAACACGCGAGTGCCGTCCGAGGCGGGCGGCAGGCGCAGGGGACCGCCGGCAAAGAATCGCCAGCATTCGTGGCCATCGTTCAGGTCATAAGCAGCCACCGTGTCATCCCTGGACGAGGCCACAATCACGCGCCCGCCGACGATCAAAGGACGATAACAGTCATCGAAATTCAGACGCTTCTGGTCCGGCCAAGCGGGTTTCAACCGTGGCAAGTCGATCGTCCATTGGACACCCAGTTGGGTCGGCAGTATCTCGGGCGAGGCGGCGCTGTGCCCAGCGTCAAAGGCAGGTTGTGGCCAATCCGTGGCCAAAGCCAGTTCGGCACACAGACAGCACATCGCGGCGAGCGATACCCGGCTCAGAAATCCAGACAGCATACGAGAAGACTTTCGTAGGAATTCAGCCCTTCACGCGAAATCCGAGTTCGCCGAGAACAGCTCGCATACGCTCCAAATGCTGGCCCTGAATCTCAAGCACGTCGTCCTTCAACGTGCCTCCCGCCCCACAGGCCGTCTTGAGCTGCGTGAGCAATCCGGGCAGGTCGTTGCCGTCCACGGCGAGTCCCCGAACGACGGTCACCAGTTTGTCCTTCTTACGCTTCTCGACCGACAGCCGTGCCGTCTGCTGCTGGGGCGAAATCCGTGGCTGCGGTTCGGGGGGACAGACGCAGTCCCCTGCCAAAACGCCACACCGTTCGCAACGCGGCGGTCGATCCCAAGGTGTACCCTCGAACAATCGCATACTTACGCTCCGAGGCTATTAAATCCGCACGGCTCTGGAGAGCCATGCTACGCGGCAGGACCCGTCTCTTCTAGACGGGGTTTCGCGTCTCGGAGAGCCGCGACCACATGGATACGACATCACCGGGCCTGCACGTTCCGGGGTGCAGGCAGCGATTCACGATTTGGCGGTGGCAACGACTCGGCGGGGCCGTCGTCTTTGACCTCGGGCAGTCGCACGGCAGCGGGACGTTGGTACTGATCCTGGGGGGCCACAGGCGGGGAGTCCGCATTGGGCGTTGGACGCATGTCCCGCGGATAGCACCAGTTGTCAAACAGCCGGCCCAAGGGTCCAATCGAGCCGTAGCGTTCCTCGTAGAATCGCACGCCATGGGTTTCCAGGATCGTCCCCGTCTGTCGTTCCAGAGTGGCCAGTTCCGTGTTGTACTGCACCAAGGCTTGATACTCGGAGTTGACAGCGTTGCCCCAATCCGTGATGGCCAGCAGGACGTTGACGTACAGCGTGCGGCGGCCGGCGGCATTGTCCCGCAACCGCTTCTCGATGTTGATCTCCGCGGCCTCGCGGACGCGGCGGTAAGCCAAGTACTGCTCGTAGTATTGCGACAGGTTCCGGTAGTTGATGGCGAGCAGGTGTGCGGCACTATGCACGGCCTGATCCAATTTGACGCGATCCTGCATGATCAGCAGTTCCTGTTCCCGGATGGCCGCGCGCTCCTTGCGCAGCCCCAGCGGCACCGAGAAATTGACACCTGCTTCCCAGCCCGTGAATTGACCGGGGCTGGACGCGACGTACTGTCCGGCGTACGGTCCATTCGGCACGACGCCTTCCAGCCCGTCCCAGCGGTAGAGCCCCTTGAGATTCAACTGGGGCAGGGCTTGGTTGCGATTCAACAGGAGCTGTTGCTGGTCGGCCTCCAGGATCAGTTTCAATTCGACCACATCCGGTCGAAATTGTTCGGCGAGATTGAGCAGGTTGTCCCATTTTGTCGGCAGTCGTGCCGCGCTGGGGGCGGTGCCCGGCACGATCCGGTGCGGGTCCGACGGCGGCAGACCCAGCAGATTCCGCAAGAGAGCCTCCTGGTTGAGCACGTTCGCCTCGGCTGCAATCAGGGCCGCGCGGAAGTTCTCGTACGAGACTCGGGCCTGCGCCACGTCGCCCTCGTCGCCCATCCCCGACTCGAGCCGGGCTTTGCGATACTCCCACTCTTCCCGTCCCTGTTCGGCTTGTTGTTGACTCGCCCAGCGTTGGGTCTGGGCAAAGGACAGGTTCCAGTAGGTTTGGATGACGCCCCATACCAAGTCCTGAACCGAATCCTTCATCTGGAAGAACGACAGTTCGGTGTTGATCCGGGCGATTAGGATGGGGGCCAGATTGGCTTGGCTGCCTGCGCCTTTCAGCAACGGTTGATCGATCCCCAGCGTCAGATTGCTGTCTGTCGACGGATTCAGCACATTGGCTGCCGTGCGGCTGCGATCTACGGTGACATCCAGGCTTACCCTGCCGCCGGGGATGAACGTTTTCGATACGCCTGTCGTGGAACGATAACCGTCGACGGGATTGCCGACGAACCCGCGCGGGTCCGAAGGATCGCTGGAGGGCAGGTTTGTCCGGGAGAAGGTGTTGTTGCTGTTGTTCAGCTTGGGGTCGAATGTCGCACGTTGCTGGTCGATGGCCGTATTCTTGATGGCCGGTGCATAGATCGTGTAGGGGCTCGACACCACGGTGGTGCCGCCGACCATCCGCACCACGTCGGCATTTTGCAGGGCGATGCGCACGGCATCATCCAACGACAGTTTCCACACGGGATCCTGTTCATGAGACTCGGAAACCGTGGGGGGAGCGGGCAGGTCGGGGACCGGGATGCGGGGCAGTTCCGTCGGGTCGCGGACGTCCAAGTGCCGCTGTCCCGGTAGCATGAACTGTCGCACTTCCTGCGCCGGCGCGCACTGCCAGAGGGCCAGGAGACTAAACAACGTGAGTGCTAGGCCTGCTAGCCTTGCAAGCACGCGGCGAGTCGGCATAGCCGTAATCCCTCCTGTTGTGAAGCCGACCGCTGGCTCGGATTGCGCCCAGGGCAAGCACAGGACCAGGCCTTCTGCAACTTACCCGCTATCAAGATCGGCCTGCCGTTGGCCCGAAACCAGCTTTGTTGCGAGACTGCGCAAACTCTCGCGATCTTGCCGCGCTTAACCGTTGCGCAGCTTGGACGATAAACGGGGCAGGAGTGGCGGGCGTTGATCGGGCCTTGATCGTAAGGTTGCGCACTGCTGTCCGTGCTGGCCACGGTCCGGGTGGCTGGCGGCTGAGCCTAAGCGAAGCCCCAGTCCACTGTTGCTGGGGCTTCGCCTAGGCTCAGCCAC
>JAPLNJ010000712.1 GCA_026692885.1 Planctomycetota bacterium
TTGGATGTCTACGGGGAGGTGCTTCAGAAAATCGAGACCCACTACGTCAAGCAGCCGAACTGGCAGGAGTTGTCTCGCCGCGGGGTGGACAATCTGAACGTCGCCTTGACCGAGGCGTCGTTCCGGGAACTACACCTGCAGGGCGTCCCCGAGGAGACGCTGCGAGTGTTTCGCGACGAACTGCAGCGCCGGATGACGGTCACCGTCGTGCACAGCCGCCAGGAGGCTTGTGAAGTCGCCGCCGTGGTTGCACGCCTGGCTGCCACGCAACTCGGGTTGCGCCCGTCGGCCACGGTCCTGGAGTTCACCAGCGGCGCCACTTGCGCGTTGGATCAGTACTCCACATTCTTGACCAGTGGTGAGCTGGAGGACCAGTTCTCGCAGATCGAGGGCAACTTCGTGGGGCTGGGGGTGGAGTTGAAATCCCAGGAGCAGTCGCTGGCGATCGTCAGCGTCATTCCAGCCGGTCCCGCCGAACGAGGCGGAGTTCGCAAAGGCGATCGAATTGTCCAGGTGGATGGCGTGTCGACGACCAAAGTCTCCACCGACGAGGCGGCCAATCTGCTCAAAGGCTTGGACGGCAGTACCGTCCAGCTGACCATCGTCGATGCGGCGGGAGCGAGTCGCGAATTGCGACTGGTGCGACGCCGTGTCGAAGTGCCCAGCGTCACCGAGGTGAAAGTCATCGATCGGACCTACGGCATTGCCTACTTGCGGCTGACCTGCTTCCAGAAGACCACCGCCCGTGATCTGGATACCGCGCTGTGGAAATTGTATCGCGACGGGATGCAGAGTCTGATCGTGGATGTGCGAGGTAATCCCGGCGGTCTACTGACGGCCTCGGTGGAAGTCGCGGATCGCTTCCTGAACTCCGGCAACATCGTCTCCACCCGCGGCCGCAATCCGCGCGAGGACTTCGACTACCCGGCGCGTGGCGCCGGGATGTGGCGTGTGCCGCTGCTGGTGTTGATCGATGGCGACACGGCCAGTGCCAGCGAGATCTTCGCCGGTGCGGTCCACGATCATCACCGCGCGACAGTCGTGGGCACACGAAGCTACGGCAAGGGATCTGTCCAGGGCATTTTTCCGCTGGACAACTCGAAGGCCGGTTTGCGTCTGACCACGGCCAAGTTCTACTCGCCCAGCGGCACGGCAATCAGCGACCGCGGCGTCTCGCCCGACGTTCTCGTCCAGACCGTCAAGAAACCGGTCACCGATATCGCAGCCGGGGACAACACTTCGTCCGAGGACGCAACGCTGGTGGCCGCCCTGCAAGTGGCCCGCAACGCTCTGGCCCAGCGGCAAGCTCGGGCACAGTAACGCCGCGTCCCAGTGGCAACTTCCGCGAGTGCCTGTCGGGAGGGTGACGCTCCCGCGGAGCCACGAAGCATCTGACTGTGCCGGATGTAGCTCGGCAGGAGCCTCGCCCTCCCAGCCAGATCGCCCACCTTACCGACCGGACTCCATCGGCTTTGGCTCCAGCGTGAGTTGCAGGAGCGCGACATCGCCGAACGACTCCCGGCGTATCTCCGGTCGCCTTCTGCCCCAACCAGAAAGCAAGTCTTGCGAGATTCGCAACACACTTTCAGGACGCCCCAGCACCACGAACCACGCGCCACCAGCCGCCAGGATTCTCTGCCGGTCGGCCTCGCCAAGCTTCCCGGTCCGACTGGTCGGTAGGGGAGTCAGATCTCGCGAATCACCAGTCACACGATAGATGCCCGTCACCGGCAGCAGGCAGTACTCGCGCAGCCACGGCTCCGGTCGCGTGCCTAACGCGTCGGCTTCGATCAGACCGCTGCGCACAAACACCGGCAACTGCAACGGCCGGAGGTGGAAGTTCAACGCGGCCACCGCGGCTCGCCAGTCCTGATTTCGGTCGCCCAGAATGCGTCCGTCGTACCGAAATTGGTCGATCATGCCGCCCTGCCAAACGACCGTAATCGTGACGGCGGCGGCCGTCGCGAGGCGTGAGCGACGCCCGGGACACGCGGCAAAGCAGAGACAAGTGAACCCGATCGGCGCAACTGCAGCTCCGATCACGTAGCGCAAAAAGAAGAGGCGGGCGATGTCGAAGTAAGTGCACCCCCAAGCCAAGAGCAGGGGCACGAACAGCCAAGCCAGGACTAGTATGAGGTTACGAAGGTCCCACGAGAGTACCGGCGGAGCACCGCGGTTGCCGATGCAGCAACGGCTATCGTCGACGGGCCGAACCGCCGCTGAACGACGACCCAGGCACGGTCGCAAGATAACTCCCTCGCCCCGGTACTCCGGGGAGAGGGTTGGGGTGAGGGGCGGAAGGGCAAATGCGGAAGTCATTTCTCGGCCAGTCCTCAGGACGCGCCAGCCCCAGGCCGCACCGCAGATTGCCGCCGGCAGCACGAGATACCGCGTGAGCGGAAAGATCGTCCACACGCCCCACAACGGTTGGCGTGGAATGAAGAGTTCCCAATTCGTCCTGCGCGCGGCGATCTCGACCAGATGCGGCAGGGCCGGCAAGCAGCCAAGCAGCCAGGTTCCCAGGTCCAGCACAAGCTGAGTGGGACGATACACAGGTCGCCAATTGGGCCTCATCGCGAGTATCAGGTAGGCCAGCAACTCGCCCGCAATCAACAGTGCCGACGTGTAATGCAGGTAGAACAAGACCCAAGAGGACACGACAAATCCCACGCGTCGCCAGCGGGTTGGCGTGGTCAACAGACTCCAGAAGATAAGCAACTGACCAAGCCCGACCAACTGCACGCAGGCGTACGGCCGCGCCTCCTGGGAATAGAAGATGCAGTTCCGATCCAAGGCCGCCAGCAGGGCGGCCAGCAACGCAGCCGATCGGGAGTCAGTCCACCGTTGCACGACGAAAAAGAACACCAGCACGAGCGCCACACCCGCGACAATCGATGGTAGACGCAGCGTCCCTTCGCTCAACCCCAGCATCTGTGACTCGCCCCACACCAACCAGAAATAGGCTGGCGATTGATTGCCTGCGTGTGCTCGTGGAACGATCTTGTCCGCCCCGTCCGCCACGGTCCACGCGGTGTGCAATTCGTCCAACCACAGGCTTTCGCGCATCTGGGCCACCCGCAGCACGGTAGCCAAACAAACGATCAGGCCCAGCAACAGCACGCACGCAATGGCTGGGCGGCGTGTCGGAAATTCGCGGATTGGCAAAGATGGCAGCGGAGGCACAGGCAGTCACGGGAAAGATGAAAGAGGGAGCACCGTCGTTGTTATACTGCCCGCGGCCAGGCTTGTCCCTTCGTAGAGCGGAATTTATTCCGATTCACTGAACGGATTGAAATCCGTTCTACGACAAAGCTGCCCGCGGGCAGTATATCCACAACTCTTCCGCCCCCGCCGACCTTGCGTCGAATGGCACGAGGTTAAGCGTAAGCCATTGTCATTCCGGCAGTTCCCCCACCCGGGCTCGCCCCGGTGAAGAAAAGGTTTGGTAACCAGCAGCGGGTCTCCACCCTATTCCCCTTCGCCGCATTCACCGCCGCCTGCGGCGGCGGTGAATGCGGCGAAGGGGACGGGATGTGGTTGCGGTACGCGGCCTTGGTTTTC
>JAPLNJ010000713.1 GCA_026692885.1 Planctomycetota bacterium
GCGGGTTCTTCCTACGAGCGTCGGTTGCGCCGTTCCGGCATGGCCTTACGCGACCTCGTTCCGGCGTACATGATCCGGGCTGACACCTGGAAGAACCGTTTGGTGCTATACCCCGCGCGGCTCGTTTTGTCCCTTCATAGAGCGGAATTCATTCCGCTCCTGACGGAACGGATGGAAATCCGTTCTACGACAAACCTGCCATCGCGCGGTATGTATTAGGACCCAATAATTCCAAAGGTCGCTTGTTTGCGGCACTAGGCTTCGGTTCCCTGGGCCGCGGTGTACCGTGCGGATTCGCTGCTTCCCGGTCAGCACCGGCGAAACAGACGCCGCTCCGCCGCTCATGGCGAGGTAGGCGTCATTTTTCCCTCGGCTGCCAACCGCGTCAGGACCGCCGCCAACTCGCGAGCTGGACGATGCTGGGGATGTTGGTCGAGGACCATGCGCAGTTCTCGCTGCGATTCCAGCCATCGCCCCTGCTCGTACAACAGTTGAGCCAACTCGAATCGCCAGTCGACCTGCAGGGGTCGTCCCGCCAAGGCTGCCTGATAGGCAGTCAGGGCTGCCGCGGGTTCGCCCAGTTCTCTGTGAATCACCGCTTTCGTGTGCCAATCTTCGGGACGCAAGACATCACGTCGGCCATCGAGCAACGCGACTGCCTTCCGCAAGAACAAGGACCGCTGCGGAGCCGCCTCCGACTGCGGATACAAGTGGTCAGCTGCCGCCAACAACAGCTCGGGTCGGTTGGGCAGAAGTCGGCTCAACAAACCGTCCGCATCCAATCGTGAGACTCCGTAATTCAGGATGTCCGTCAGAAAACGGTCGGACAACTCCAACGACCGATGCCAGCTTTGCCAGGCCTGTTGGGGTTGCCCATCGGCCAGTTCCTGGAGCCCGCAAAGATACCAGAGCCGGGGATCGCCAGGCGTCAAGAGTCGGGCCCGCGCCAGGTAGATGTCCCGCGTATCCGCCTGCTCCAAGTGTTCGACGTAGGCGGCCAACCGTACATGCGGCTCCGGCAGGATCGGACAGAGATCACGCGCCCGCAGGAAGTGCCGTAGGGCCGCGCATAGGTGCTCCCGAACCGGCTGTTCGCGGTCGTTGTGAGTCTTTGAAGGTGCGAGTTTCGACGAAAAGTAGCCGAAATCGCCAGATTTCTGGTGGAAGCTGGGTAACTGCCGCACTGAGAAACGGCCCGAATTCTGGCGAATTCTGCTACTCGCAACTTCAAGGTCGTGCGTCGGCTCATCGGATTGGCCGTTGGCCGACTCGTACAATCGCTGTTCCGCTTGGCCGAGCGCGAGTTGCACCTCCGCATGGTCTGGGGCCAGACTCGCAGCCGCCTGCAGACAGGCCCGCTGATACTCGGGGTTGGGCGTCGTGCCGTGGATGCGACCGGCAGCGGCAATACGGAGCCGCTCGACTCGCACGATTTTCCAGCCCTGGGCCATCAACACCAACCCCAGCAAGAGGGCCAGCACGGCACCGGCCACCGGTGCCGCCCCCCAACCGCGCCATTCGTATCGATGCGGATCCCGCCCCTCGGCCGTTCGGCTGGCACCGGCACACAGATGGGCGCAAAGGACCGTCGCCAAGACGGCATTGGCGGGGATGTGAATGCCGCAATCGACGCAACTGTGAATGAGCAGCGTGAGCAACGACACGAACACTCCCCACGCGAGCGCACCCGCCGGTTGTCCCCGCTGCAGACGCAGGCCTCGGTAGGCCAGTCGCACGATCAGCGTCGTCACTAGCACCGTCAAGGCCAGCCGCACGAGGCCGCCCTCGATCAGAGCGTCCAGGTACTCGTTGTGGGCGTATTTCCAACTCGCCTGCCCCACATCTTCCGCAGTATGCAAATACATCGGCTCGATGAACTGGAAGGTGCCGTGCCCCGTTCCCCAAATCGGAAATGACTGGCAGATCGGCCACGATCGCGTGACCACCGTCCAACGCGTGTCTTGCAGGGCCGCCCCCGTCCAGAGTGTTCCCAGGCGAGTCTCGACTCGGTCGAGGCCAAGCCAGATGAGCAGGCCCAGGACGGCAGCCACCGTCGCGGCCACCACACTCCAACTCCCCAACCGTGATGGTCGGCTGACGCCGATGATCCCACACACGATGGCGGCGCCGAGCAGCGCCACGAAGCCGCCTCGCGAGAGGCAAAAGACCATGCTGCTGACAATCAGGACCAGGGCCAGGCCGGACCACAGCAGTTGCGGACGGTGCAACCACCCCGTGAGGCCCGACCAGAGGCTGTGAAGAAATCGTAGGGTGGGCTGCGCCCACCACAACCGCTTGTGCCTGGTGGGCACAGCCCACCCTACACCTCGTGCAAGCCTTGTTGCCCGATTGGATCTTTTCGCAGCTTCGGAGGCCCGCCGGGACTCGCTACCGTACAGGCTCAGCAGCAGGCCGAGTCCGAGACCTGCGCAGAGGTTGGCATGGAACGCAAAGTGATTCCGGTTGAGGAAGGGGCCAAATACGTTGCCTTCAACGGGCTGCGTCCAATACAATATATTGGGTTCGGCGGTGAAGAATTGGAGCAGCCCAAAGCACGATAACAACGCGCCGTTGACCAAGACCACGATGCACAGCCGACGTAACGACTTGGTCGACGCGACCTGGTTGCGGACCAGAGCAAAGAGCAACAGAATTGCCAACAGTTTGAGCAACTCACGCCGCGTTCCGGCGGGGTACAGACTGATGGTGGAACCCGCGGGAGGGTCGACCAAATCCGGCTGCTCGCCAAGCGGCAGCACCTCGGGCTGGGATGGCAGCAACTGGGCGTACATCCGCGCGGTGGCCGGAGAAATCGGGCCGAGCACGTCTTTCCCTAGTGGCACGGTCTGCCAGAGACCGAACAGGAATAACGCCGCCAAACATAGGGTCACCGGGCAGTTGGTCCACGCCACGCGCCACCGCAGAATCGCCTCCGCAGCCCAGAGCACCAGCAGCAACGCGATGCCGCAATAGATAGCGAAGTCGTAGCGTGGATCCTCGGCTCCGCAGGTCCACGCAGTGCCGCAGACCAAGAGTAAGACGACGGTCTCCATAGCCGGCTGCAGTGCGCCAGCTGCTCGCGTGCTGAGTTTCGACCAAGATCTCATAAAGGTCGACAGACCGTGGTGACAATCAGGGGCACCAAGAAAAAGAAACGGGCGTCCCGTTGGTCAAACCGTTCTGACCAACCGGCGCCCAATCAGTCCATCCGCACTCAGCCCTAGTGATTTGTCAATGCTAAGTAGGTGGGGTAAGCATCCTGCTTGCCTTTCGATTCATCGCGTCAAACGCAAGCTGGAAGCTACGATCAAACTACGGACTTGTTCTTTTCCAGCCACTTACGCCACCGCATCGGTCACCCTTAGGCGAGCGGCAGGAAATAACTTACCCGTAGGACGGCCCTCCGAGGCCGTCTGGTAAACCAACCTGCGGGACGCAGTGGACGGCCTCGGAGGGCCGTCTCACGGGAAGACCATCCTACATCGGGTTGGGTAAGTTATTTCCTTCCGCTCGCCTAAGATCAAGCCTTGACAAAGCACTAGCCCGAACAATTCATCTAGCGCTCATCAAGCTCACCCCAGCCCTTGGTGCATCGTCACCAACGGCCAGCGGCGATTTCCCACGTTCAACATTCGCCAATGCTTGACCAACACCCACGTATACCACTCGCCGCTCGGTTTGTCCCTTCGTAGAGCGGAATTCATTCCGCTCCTGACGGAACGGATTGAAATCCGTTCTACAGACAAACCCGCCGGGGCGCAGTATACCAGGCATACCGCTGGCTCAACGCACCCTACGGGCAGCATCGCCGTGAATGATCTAGGCTGGCAAATTGACTGACGAGACGCAGTATTCCATCGCACCCACGGCGCCAGGTGCTCGCCTGGATGACATGTCGCGAGTTCCTCGCCTAGTTCGGCTGTTTAGTAGGTTTAGCTTGGGCGGTGTATTGCCAATCCTTCAACGTCGACACGAAATTCTGACCATCGGCCACAGTCACGCTCTGGCCGACTGTCGGTTCGGCAGAGATTGTCTCTGCGGCAACGGGCACATCTCCGGTCCCAAGCGGGAAAATGGAGGGGGCAAACACCGCAACGGCAAGCGCCGCCACCGAAAGCAACACGACCGCGGAAACAACTCCACCCAACGCTTTGTTGTACATGAACAGGGTCCTTTCGCAGAGAAAACCAATTTCCCAGGTTACAATCGCAACCCGTCCGCACATCCATGAAAACCGCTACATCTCTCCCTTTCCTCCTTATCGCCACATTCCTCCTAACCTGCATGCTACCGCCAAAATATCCCAAGTCAATAGGTTGAGACAGATATTTGGGAATCTTGCGGACACCTGGTGAAATAGGAAGCGTGCGGAAAACTTGGCCTGGCCTTGATCGGAACGTTGCGC
>JAPLNJ010000714.1 GCA_026692885.1 Planctomycetota bacterium
GCGCGTGAGAGGAACCGATTTGTTTCGCCCCTTCAGGGCTACCGGGATAAATCGATACCGTACCCAGGGCGGCGCTCTGCGGCTGTCGCCGCGACGCTCTGCCCTGGGCTGATTTGTTAATGCCCCTTTGGGGCGGAAGAGCAACGAACGTAACCATCCACCGGGCAAGCCGGGGGCATTCTACTCACATTTGGACTTTTTCAGCAGGCTCCGTTGGGTCGCGGTTAAACGATGTGACCAAGATACATCCTAGGAGACTTCCATGAACACGCCCCAACTGCTCCACCCGCCGGCCCAGCGGCTCAAGGAATTCGGACTCGGCCAGCTCGGCGACACCGAGTCGTCGGATATCGAGGCCCATCTGAGCACGTGCTCGACGTGTCAGCAGATTGTCGCCGAAGCGCCCGACGACTCGCTGGTGGCCCTGCTGCAAGAACCCGCGCCCCCGATCGTGCACCAAGCCCCCGATTCCCGGCCGGGCCTGCTCTCCCGACTGGCTGCCATCGTCAACCCCCAAGCCGCCCGGCCGGCACCGCAACGGGCACCTCAACCGATTCCGCGGCCGGCGCCCAGGCCTCATCGAAACGTTCCCGTGGAACTTCAAAATCATCCGCGTTACGAGGTTCTGGAGCACCTCGGAGCCGGCGGGATGGGGACCGTCTTCAAGGCCCGGCATCGTCTGATGGACCGGATCGTGGCCTTGAAGGTCATGCATCCGCAGCTGTTGGCGGATCCCGTGGCGGCCGAGCGTTTCGCGCGAGAGGTCAAGGCGGCCGCCCAACTCGCTCATCCGCACATCGTCACAGCGTACGACGCCGAGCAAGTCGGCGGCCTGCACTTCCTGGTCATGGAATACGTCGAAGGCCAGATGCTCTCGGAGCTCGTGGACCGCGGGAGGCCCTTGCCGATAGACCGGGCCTGCGAGTATGCCCGGCAGGCCGCACTCGGTCTGCAAGCGGCCCACCAACGCGGTATGGTACATCGCGACGTCAAGCCGCAGAACCTGGTGCTGACCCCGGCGGAACAGGTCAAGGTGCTCGACTTCGGGCTGGCGCGATTCGTCAGCGAGAGCGACGAGTCAGGAACCGGGACGGCGTTCGGCAAGCTCCTGGGCAGCCCCGACTACATGGCCCCGGAGCAGGCCAGGGACGCCCACAGCGCCGACATCCGCGCCGACATCTACAGCCTGGGCTGCACGCTCTACTACTTGCTGAGCGGTGCCCCGCCGTTTCCGGGCGGCAGTGCGGCGGAGAAGATCAGTGCGCACCTGGGCAAGATACCGCTGCCGATCCGGAAGATCCGGCCCGAGGTCCCGGACGCCTTGTCGGGCCTTCTCGATTGGTTGTTGGCCAAGGATCCCCAGCAGCGTTTGCAGACGCCGGGCGAAGTGGCCACCGCCTTGGCGCCGTTCTGTCAGCCCGCCCCGGCCGCACAACCAAGACGTAACTTCCTCGCCCAGCTACTCCGGCGAAAGGGGTGGTCAAACAAGAACTCCCTCGCCCGGCTATTCCGGCGAGAGGGTTGGTCAAACAAGAGCTCCCTCGCCCCGGTACTCCGGGGAGAGGGTTGGGGTGAGGGGTCGAAGGCGCTACGCCGAAGCGCCCGTTCGGTAGCTGCTTGGGCAACGGCGGTGGCCCTGTTGCTGGCCTTCGGTATCGGCGGCTACTTCTATGGTGCGGCCATCTACCGCTTGGTCACGAACCAAGGCACGCTGGTCATCGAGACCGACGGTCCCGACGTGGAAGTGATCGTCAAGCAAGGTGGCGAGCAGATCCAGATCGTCGACACCAAGACCGGACGCGAGGTGACTCTGAAAGCGGGCGAGTACCAGCTCGAACTGGCCGCGGGCAAGGACGGCCTGAAGCTCTCCACGCAGCAGTTCACGCTCACCCGCGGCGGCCGGGAAATCGCCAAGGTCTGGCTGGAGAAAGCGCCTCCCGAGCAACTGGCCGCTTCGGGTCCTGAGGCACAACCGAAAAACAACTCCCTCGCCCCAGTACCCCGGGGAGAGGGTTGGGGTGAGGGGCGAAGCGGCAAACGCCCAAGTTATTCTTCGGCTGATCCGAAGCCCCTAGTGGACGAACCTCTGGTTGCCGACGCATCGGTCAAGACGCCCAAGCCGACAGCCCAGACTCCGGCGACAGCGACTCCTGGACCGGCGCCGGGTTCTCCCGATTCGCCGGACGGCAAGCTAGTTGCGAAACCCCCGGCAGAGCCTCCGGTCGAGATACTCGAAATCCGCCGGTTTGTCGGGCATCGGTCGTACGTGGTCAGCGTGGCGTTTTCTCCGGATGGCCGCTATGTCTTGTCCGGCAGCACGGACAAGACCGCGCGACTGTGGGACGTCGCCAGCGGCAAAGAGGTGCGGCGCTACGAGGGAGCTACCTCGGAGGTCCACAGCGTCGTATTTTCGCCGAATGGAGCACTCGTCGTCGGAGTAGACGGCGACGGCGTGATCCATCTCTGGGATTCGGACAGCGCTCGACAGATTCGTCAATTCAAAGGTCATACGCAATGGCTGATGAGCGTGGCTTTTTCGCAGGACGGTCGCAAGATCGTCTCGGGCGGCGCTGATAGTACGGTCCGCCTCTGGGATGTCGACAGCGGCCGCCAAATTCGAACGTTTACCGGCCATCAGGGCGAGGTCCGGTCCGTGGCGTTCTCGCCCGATGGTCAGCAGGTCGTCTCCGGCGGTTGGGACAAGACCGTGCGTCTCTGGGACGTGGAAACAGGTCAACAAGTGCGCCTGTTCGACGGCCACACGCAGCCGGTAAACAGCGTGGCCTTTGCGTCCAACGGCAAAGAAATCCTCTCCGGCTCCATTGATCGAACGATCCGCCGGTGGGACGTCAAGACCGGAGTGGCGACGGGCGCGCTGTTCGCAAGTGAGTCTGCTGCTAAAGTCGGGGGCGGCTTGGGGACACTCGGTCCCACGCCCTCAGCAGATTCGCCAGGACATCCTTCGGGGATTTACACAGTCGCCCTATCGCCTGACGAGCGCTGGGCGCTTTCGGGCAGCGGCTGGGATACGAATTTCGGCTTGGCCGGGTCGGACTATCGCGTGCGGCTGTATAACGTCGCCAGCGGCAGGGAAATTGGCCGCTTCGACGGCCACACGAGTGGCCTCCGGAGCGTTGCTTTTTCGCCGGATGGACGTTTGGCTGTCTCTGGCAGTTACGACAAGACGGTGCGGATCTTGTGGCTTGGCGAGCCGGCCACGCCTGCGACGCCTCGTCCGGTGGGCAACCTCGGTCAACTCGTCTTGGCCGAGAACAGCCCGTCATTGCCGGTGATAGTCAAGCGGGGCGGGCGGCTGGTGACGGTCCTGCACTCCAAGACTTCCAGCAAGACACCGTTGGAACCCGGCGATTATGAACTCGAATTGGCGGGGCGTCCGGAGGAATTCGAACTCTCGGCAGACCGAGTCAGCTTGAAACCGGGCGCCAAGCAGACGGTCTCCATCCGCCGCGGGCCGCCTGCCGAGAAGCCAGCACAACTCAGCGAAATCCGTCGGTTCGCCGGACACACGGGTGCGGTCGACAGCGTGGCCCTGTCGCCCGATGGCAAACTAGCCTTCTCCACGGGAAATGACAAGACCGTGCGTGTGTGGGATGTGGCCAGCGGGCAGGAACAACGCCGCTTCGAGGGCACTACCGAAGATGTGTTGGGCGTGACTTTGTCGCATGACGGTCGCTTAGCTCTCAGCGGCGGGCCGGACAAGGTCGCTCGGCTGTGGGACGTGGCTACAGGGAAGGAACTCCGCAAATTTGTCGGGAGCAAAGCCGGGATCGGATGCCTGACCTTCTCGCCCGATGGCCGCTTGGCCCTGTCTGGCGGTTGGGATGGTCTGGTGTGTTTATGGGAGGTCGACACGGGGCGCCAACTGCGCAATTTTCGGGGACATGAGAGCGCAGTTCAAGGCGTGGCCTTTTCGCCCGATGGTCGCCTGGCTCTCTCGGGCTATTGGTTTGATGCTACGGTGCGATTGTGGGACGTCGAGACGGGGCAGGAGTTGCGGCAGTTGGACGGGCACACCGAGGCGGTCCGAACAGTGGCCTTCTCCCCCGATGGCCGCTTGGCTCTCACGGGAAGCGAAGACAGAACGATGCGGCTGTGGGACGTGGCTAGAGGGAAGCAACTGCGAGCCTACTCGCATCCGACCGGGGTAATTACCGTGGCCTTCTCGCCCGATGGGCGACGGGCACTTTCCGGCAGCGGAGGCAAGATGATGCCCGACGGCCACTCCATCGATGCTGGATACGATTACACGGTGCGGCTATGGGACGTGGTCCGGGGAGACCTGCTTGCCCAAGCGGATACTTTTGGGGCACCCGTCTTGCGTGTCACCTTCGCACCCGACGGCCGCGCGGCGCTCGTCGGCAGCACGGACAGGACCATGCGTCTCTTCAAGCTGCCGGAGCCGCCCAGCCTGCAGATCACAGAGGTCCGCAGTTTCTTGGGGCACACAGACCGGGTCGCACAAGCGGTGTTCTCTCCCGATGGCCGACAGGCTCTGTCTCGCAGCGCGGATGGCACCGTGCGTCTGTGGGACGTCACCAGCGGCAAGGAAATTCGGCATTTCGAGGGTCACCACGAGATACCGGGGTGCGTCGCGTTTTCACCCGATGGTCAGCTGGCGCTTTCCGGGGCCTGGGGCGAGTTGAAGGACGGCAACTTGGTTTCCGGTCGTGAGATCCGGCTCTGGGACGTCGCCACCGGCAAGGAAATTCGTCGCTTCCAGGGGCACACGTCATCTGTGCGGGCCATCGCTTTCACTCCCGACGGCCGCCAATTCATCTCGGCCAGCAATGACTCGACACTGCGGTTGTGGGACACGCAAATCGGCCGGGAATTGCGTGTCTTTCAGGGACATGACGGGATGATCAATGACATGGCCCTCTCTGCCGACGGCTGCCATGTTCTCTCCGGGGGCCAGGACAAGACGGTGCGTCTCTGGGACGTGACGACGGGCCGCGAGCTGCGGCGTCTGGAAGGGCACACCGAGTCGGTCTACAGTGTGGCGCTGTCGCCCGACGGTGGCTGTGCTCTTTCGTGTGGTTCTGACAGGACTATCCGGCTGTGGGACGTCCAGAGCGGACGCCAACTGCGGCTGTTCCCCGGACACTCGCTGACGGTCGAGGGGGTGGCTTTCTCGCCGGACGGGCAAAGGGCCCTTTCCGGTTCCGTGGACCGGACAGTGCGTCTGTGGGACGTGGCCACGGCGCGGGAACTGGGCCGCTTCGACGGCTTCACGGCCAAGGTCATTGGCGTCGCTTTTTCCCCCGATGGTCACTCCGCGCTGGCCGCTGGAGAGGACTCTGCACTTCGGCTGTTGAAGCTGCCCGCCGTCGACGAGACTGCAACGTCGGCAGTCGCGGGCGAAACCGGACAGTTGATCTTGGATACCGAGACGGCCGACGGCTGGCTGCTCGTCAAGCAAAGAGACAAGGTGGTTCTGGTCCTCGACGCCACCGCCAACCAGAAGGCCGACCTGAAACCTGGCGAGTATCAGGTCGAACTGGCCGGCCGAACCGAAGGCTTGCGCCTGTCCGCGGACAAGCTCTCGCTGGTCAAGGGCACCAAGCAGGTCGTCCAGGTCCGCCGGGAGAGCAAACCGGTACGGGTCGAGATCACGGAGTTCCGCAGGCTGGTGGGGCACCGCGCCGGCTCCACCAAAGTCCACTTTTCTCCGGACGGCCGCTATCTGCTTTCGTGCAGTTGGGACGCGACCGTTCGCCTCTGGGACGTGGTGACTGGCAAAGAGGTACGCCGTTTCGAGGGACAGGGGGCGACAGCTGATTGTGCGGCGTTTTCACCGGACGGCCGGCTCGTCGCGGGAGGCGGGGGCCTCGCCATGAAAGACGGCAAATGGCAGCATACCGACTTCAGCGTCTGGCTGTGGGACGTCGCGACAGGAAAACTGATGCACCGGTTCGAGGGGCATACGGGGCAGGTAATGGGAGCGGCGATTTCGCCCAATGGCCAGTGCCTGGTTACCGGCGGCTGGGACGGTACGGTACGGCTTTGGGATATTCCGGGCAAGCAATCCAGGCACATCCTGAAAGGCCATAGTCTGGTCAACGCCGTGGCCTTTTCTCCCGACGGCCGGTCGGTTCTCTCCGCCGGGAATGACGGGACGGTTCGGCTCTGGGACGCTCAGCTTGGCAAGGAACTTCTTGTCCTGGAAGGGCACGGAGGGCCCGTGTGGAGCGTCGCCTTTTCTCCGGATGGTATCCAGGCCCTTTCGGCCAGCCTGGATCGGACGATGCGGCTGTGGGATGTGAAGAGTGGCCGCCTGCAATATGCCTTTCCCCCGCAGCCGACAGGGTTATGGGCTGCCTTCTCACCCGATGGCAAGCGGATTGTCACCGTGCCCTGGTCAGATACCGCCCAACGCGTCCGATTGTGGGATGTCAGTACCAAGGAGGAAGTCGGATCTTTCGATTTGCCGACGGAGGGGAACCGGCGCGCGGACTGGTCCCCCGATGGACGCTTCGTCGCCTGTACCGGCAAGAGCGTGCGGCTGCTGTGGGTCTCGGAGACGGGCGCGCTGCAAGAGCCCACGAGCAGTCCGGACAAAGGCCAGCTCGCCATCGAAACGAA
>JAPLNJ010000715.1 GCA_026692885.1 Planctomycetota bacterium
AATGCCGTCACTGCTAGCTGGCTTCGTCCGAGAAGATCCCGACGTAAGTCGGTGAGAGCAGTCCCGCCAACTCCTAACACCGCAGCGCCTCACCGAGTTCTCCCGACTCGTCGGGCTGGTCGGATAGGGGGCTCCGGGTTAGGCACAGGGCGGGAACACTCCCACCGACTTACGTCGGGAGCTTCTCGAAAGCTTATCGGGGGCGATCACGACACTGCGAGCATTTCGCAACGTTATGATCAAGGCGTCCGCCGCCTTGACAAACCCGAGCGTCTGCCTTACCAACGGCAATTATGAATGACGAATCCTCTCGCCGCCCACCCGAACACGACAGCGACTACGATGGCGCCTGGAAGGAGGCGCTGCGCAGGTACCTCGCGGAATTCATGGCGAAGTATTTTCCCAGCGAATACGCCGCGATCGACTGGAGCTACGAACCCGAATGGTGCGACAAGGAACTCAGCCAAGTCGTGTCCCAGGCGGGGCGACGGAACAGCGAGGTGGATCTGCTGGTAATGATGCACTTGCGACCCGACTTGGAAGAACGATTTGAAAGAGATCTCGCGGATTTCGAGGAGCAAAGACAAATGCCCTACGTGACGTCAGTCGAGCGAATTGCAGAGGCCCGTGGAGAAGCCCGTGGAGAAGCCCGTGGCAGGGCCAACGTAGTCTTGGCGCAACTGACCGAGGTTTGCGGTGGTGTGCCCGAAGAGTACGAACATCGCCTTCGGGAGTTGCCCTCCAGAGAACTGGAAAAACTGGCTCAGGCCCTGCTGCGATTCCAGTCGCTCACGAATCTACAAACCTGGCTCGACGAACACTCGCTCAGATGACTGAGCCGCCGCACGCAAGTGCTCCGCCAGCTGCGACGTTCGCCGACAAATCGCCTCAATCCGTGACATACCGAATTATTTGTTTCCAAACCCTGCAGATGGGTGGGATTCTCTTGTGGAAACTCAGCTCGGTGGTGTATGTCCAACTCTGCCCGTCGGCACCAGCCAGTTTGTACAGCGGCACGGTCGTCGCCGGTGGGTCAGGGGCATCTGGGGGCAAGGCGTAGAATGCGATGCTAGACGTGGCCGATCCGGCCGCGTCCGGCGGTGAAGTCGCGGACAAACGCAGATGCCCACCCGGCGCGGTCTCGGCGCGGATCGGAACGGCACCCGGCCGCGGTCGATCCAAGGCGAAGAACGCTATCTCGGCAGCCGCTTGATCAGCTGCCGTGCGACGCCCCGTCGCGAAGCGAACGTGATCGCGGTCGTCCCTGGATCGATACACCGCCACGGGCAACACCAAACGCGGATCGGACAGATCCAGCTTGTACATGAGCTGGTTATAGTTGTAGCGCGGCGTGGGATTCTCGTTACCGGAAAAAGTGTCTGTGTACGTGCCTTCGAAGAATAGGACCCGGCCCTGGTCGGCGTCGAACAGCGGATGCTGCTTGGGATTGTAGAAGCTGTACTTGTTGTGCGTGATAATCTTGCGAGCGTAGACCCAAGGGCCGATCGGTTCGTCGGCTTCGGCATACCACACCTCGCCCAACAGCGACGTGCCATAGGACTCGACGGTGAGCATCACCCAGCGTCCTCGGTAGGCATTCCAATAGACCGAGCCTTTGTGCGTCGTGATCGGCTTGCCTGTGTCCGCTTCACGGAGTTGATGCAGTCCTTCGCCCGCCCTGACCCGCAACTCGTTCTTCTCCAGCTTTTTTTGCAGGTCCTGGGTCCAGGGGACGCCACCCGTCCGCCAGGCGTACCGCAGGCGGTGCCGCGCATCGCGGTCTAGGTCCGCGTTTTCCGCGCGGTTGCCGCCCCGCAGGCAAGTGAACACTTCGTAGCGTGACAGGTCCTGAACGTCCTTCAGCGTCGCCGGCACGCGAACCAACGGATACGCATCGGCGAAGTAGAGGTATTCAACGTCCTTGACCGTATGCCGGAAGGGATGGCCGTCGGGAGTGGCCAGCGCGTCGGCAGGAAACGCGACGCGGTGCTCGAATTGCTGAGTGTCGTCATTGAACTCCGCTAACCCGCGGGCGTAGACGGTCAACGGCGGCTTGATTTTCGCATAGCTGGCCCACAGCCGTTCCTGTCCCTGCTGGTTGGGCAAGGTGAATAGGGCATTGACCCACGTCGGTCCGTCACCCGGCATTCGACACGTGGGCTTGGCAAACCCGTCTGCATCCAGGAAGTACTTCAGGTCGACGCCTACCTCGGGCGCCAATCCGCCCGCGGTCGGCAACAGCGAAGTGGCGCCGGAAGCGTGGAAATTGCCCAAAGGATAAGCCGGCCGGTTGGTGTCGCCCCAGAACCAGTAAATCTTGCCCCGGTAGAGCGCATTGACCACGCTGTCCGAGCCGAATACCAGGCCGTTGAGCACGGGCTCTTGAAGCGGCGTCCGTTCGCCCAGTAGCAGGCTGTCCCGATAGCCGCCCGCACCGGTCACGCGATACAACCGCTCGGCAATGTTGAGCCGTTTGATTTTCAACACGGCCTCGCCGCCGGGGGCGACCTGCAGCCGTTGGCCCCGGTTGCCGAATCCGTCCTGCGGAAACTCGTAGCCGTGGCTGTTGACGTGGAAATACACGGCCTGATCCATCAAACCCGGTTCATGAAATGCGACCAGTCCATGACTGTCTGTGTAGTAGCGGATGTCATTGACCGTGCGTAACTCGACCAACGGCACCCCGCGGCCCGTGGCCTCGTCGAGCACGCGAATCTTGAAGTGGTCCGGTGGCCCGAGCGGGGCCTGCGCAAACACGGCGGCGAGAAGCAACAGGCAAAACATCGGATCAGGTCTCCAGGCACAGCGGATACGGCTAACCGTCATCAGAAGGCACCCGTGCCCAGCTGTCAAGAATCCACGATACCGATCACCAATCTGCCCGCTGGGGTGCACCTGCCGGTCGGGGACTGGCATTCGGCGTCGCCGCCTGCTACTTTCTTTGGTGTACCGTGTCATCGTGGACTGTGCCGTCTGAGGGTCTTTCAATGAAACAAGCGATCGCTGGCGTGGCGCCTGCCGAACTGGAAGAAGTCACCGTGACGACGGTCTGGCCGTGCGTCTGCGTGTATCCGACCGGCCGGTTCCTGGGACGCCTGTACGCCATCCAATGGCCGGATCTGTACATCTTCAGACTGGGCAATCTGTTCGCACTGCTGTCGATCCCGCAGGCCCTGCTGTTGTACTTCTGCCGGGTCCTGCCCTGGATCGGCAGACGCTACCGGCTGACGAACCGGCGAATCATCGTGGAAAAAGGTCTGCGCAGCATCGAGGACCACTGGATCGAATTGGGCGGTTTCGACGCCATTCGGACCGAGGTTTTGCCAGGCCAGGAGTGGTTTGACGCGGGAGATCTGGTGTTTCTTCAGCAGGGACGGGTTGTCTTCCGGCTGGAAGGAGTTTCCCGCCCAGAGCCTTTTCGTCAGACCTGCATGAAATCAAACGTGGCCCACCTGGGTGTGAAACAGGTGCTCGCGCAGCAGAAGGCCAGTGCCTAGCCCGACCAAACTGCCCTGGCCTACTGGCGAAGCAGCAACCGCCCAAACTAGAATGACTTCGGCCTACCGGACCACGGTCTACCGTAGCCGAACCTGCCCATGTGCAAGAGGATCGCACCTTGACTACCAGCACTGCGTCGGACCGCCTGTCGCCCACCACGGCCGTTGCTGCTTCGCCAGGAACGTCGCCGCGTGGCAAGACGGCGCATCTGAAGATCGTTCCGCCCACGCGGGCCCTGCGGGAGCAAATCCGGGCGCGGTGCAGCGAATTCGTGGCCCAGTTGGATAAGTCCAGCCCGATGCTTCAGGACGAGATGGAACGCGTCAGCCGGGCCCTGCTCGTCGAACTGGGCCTGCCCGCGGGTTACGTCGGTTGGACGATGGTGGCCTTGGCCTCCGAGTTCTGGCGAGATCAAGTCGCGGCCGTGCCGGTCCAGCGCCGCATGTTCCTCCTGCCGCACTGCCTCAAGCACTTCCACGACTGCCCGCCCGACCACGAGTCATGCGGTCCGGAATGTACGGAGTGCGGGGCCTGCAGCATCGCGGACTTTCGGCACTGTGCCGAAGAACTGGGCTATCGGGTCCTGGTCGCGGAAGGATCCCCGGCCGTTTTGAAAGTCATCGTCAGCGGCAGCGTGGATGCCATTCTCGGCGTGGCCTGCCTGCACGTCCTGGAGAAAGCCCTCGACAAGATCCTGTTGGCGGGCATTCCCTGCATGGCGGTGCCGCTCCTG
This sequence comes from Planctomycetota bacterium, assembly GCA_026692885.1. The sequence goes on from JAPLNJ010000715.1 coordinate 4,232, forward strand.
TCCAGCGACTGTCATGACACGGCGGTGGACGCGGATTGGGTTTACGACATGCTTCGGACCCAACGGGAACAACCGCTCCAGCACACCCGCAACTATGTCCATTTGATGCGTGCCGCCTGCCAGTTGTTTGACCCTGACGAACTCGACCGTTTGGCGCCGCGACTGCGTGGCGGTCCGCGTTTGGCGGAGACGAATGGCCAGGGACTGGGGGCCTTGGACCCGCTCGTCGGCACCGAGGCGCTGGGCTACGATTTCCTGTCGAAGGGAGGCAAGTATTCGCGGCCCTTCATCACCTTGGCGGTGTACGATGCCTTGACCGGTGGCCGCGGCACGTTGCCGGACGGCTCCCAATACGTGGCCCAATTCTCCGATGCCGTCAAACGCACGGCGATGTCGATCGAAACCTTCCATAAGGCTTCGCTCGTGCACGACGACATCGAAGACGACGACCCCTTCCGCTACGGCGAGCCGACGCTGCACCGCAAGTACGGGACGCCGATCGCGATCAACGTCGGCGACTACCTGATCGGCCTGGGCTACCGCTTGGTCAGCCGCGAGGCCCACCAACTCGGCCCCGCGGTGGCGGTCGACATCCTCGATTGCCTGGCCAAATCGCATACCCGGTTGTCCGAAGGACAGGGCGCCGAATTGCTGTGGCGCGATTCGCGGAACAAGCGGCTCCAACCGCTCGACGCACTGAAGATTTACGCCCTGAAAACGGCGCCGGCGTTTGAGGCAGCCCTGTATTCCGGCGTCCGTTTGGCAGGGCCGATCGAGGGCTATGCGGAGCCGATCAAACAATTCGCGCGGACTCTGGGCATCGCGTTCCAGATCCTCAACGATCTGAACGACTGGCTCGGCGATGACTTCAATAAGCTGACGGCCGGAGCCGACACGCTGGGTGGCCGACCGACCGTGCTGCTGGCGTTAGCCTTCGAAGGACTTCCCGCCGCCGCGCACGACGAACTAATGTTGCTCGTGGGCGACGCCTCGCAACTGGCGGAGGTACGAATCCAACGGGTTCGGCAGCTGTATCACGAGGCGGGGGTTTTCGAGAAGGCCCTGCGTCTGGTGGATAAGTACCACGCGCGTGCCGAAGCCATCGCCCAGACGGTGCACCCGGAGGCGCTGCAGCGATTATTCTGCTACTTGATCGATACCGTGTTGGATCGCCCGGCGGAAAGATCGCTAGCCACCATCGCGCCGGCGTTGCGGACCACGCCGAAGATGGACGACGATCCAGGCAACGGCCGCGAGACAGCCGTCGGGCGGGTCTCGGCTGAGCCGTAGAAGGGCGGAATCCCGTGAAAGCGACGAAACTCGCTGCCGTGGAATTGGAGTTCTCGAGCGGGCCGACTTCGACAAGCTGTTGTTCGACAACGCCGCGGAAAAAGGGGCGGAGTGTTACGACCGGACGCGCGTGCTCGCGGTGCTCTTCGACGGCCCCCGCGCCACGGGAGTGCGGTTGCAGACGGACCAGGGCGCGAGCCGCGAGGTGGCCTGTCGCGTGGTCGTCGACGCCACGGGCCAGCAGGCGTTGATCGCCCATGCGGCCGGGCTCCGTGTCGATCATCCGCAGCTGCGCACACCAAGGCCGCGTTTCGCCGGCTACGATGCGGCCCGATAGATGCCTGCCAAGATCAACACGGCACCGACACCCTTCAGCCAGGATAGCCCTTCGTCAAACAACAGAAACGCCCACAGCGTGCTCAGAATCGGCTCGCCGAGCAGGATCACGGCAATGACGCTGGCGCTAAAGAACTTCAGGGCATAATTGTAGCCGCTGTGTCCGAGATGCTGGCTGATCAGTGCCATGCCGACCAGCGCCCCCCAGGTGCTGAGGGAGAAGCCGGACAGGGGCAGACGCCACGCCAACACGACGATCCACAGGAGAATGGCGGCACTGCCGTAGCAGACCGTCACATACGCCACCAGGGACAACCGCGCTCGCAACCGGCGGCCCAGCAGCAGGTACGCGGAGGCCGCCAAGGCTCCCGCCAGCGCCAACGCATCGCCGAGCAGCGCGTCCGGCCCCAGCGCGAAGTCGCCCATGCCGACGAGAAGGCCGCCCAGGACGCTGAGCACGATGCTGCCCCACATCCGACCCGCGAGGCGATCCTGGGTCAGCCGCGGCGTCAGCAACGCGACCCAGATGGGGATCGTGTTCACCAGCACCACGCTGTTAGCCACTGAGGTGTAGCGGAGCGACGAAATCCACGTCGCGAAGTGCAACGCGAGGAAGAAGCCGGACAGCACCGCCAGACCCCACTGGCCGGCGGACAGCCCGCGCAGCTCCGTCCGCGCCTGCCACGCGGCCAGCGGCGCAATCAGCAGCGTGGCCAGTCCCACACGGTACGCGGCAATCACCAGCGGATGCGCGTCCGCCAACCGGGCCAGAATCGATCCTGTCGAGATCGCCAGCACGGCGCAGAGCAGGACCAGATAAGCCTGACCCGGAGCACGCTCGCAACTCGATTCCATACGCTGCTCAACATCACCGACCTCTGCGGACACGCTAGCGGCCGTCGCCTGCCGCGGGCCCACGCCGGATTCATTCCTCGGCAGCTGGGTGCTCGCTGACCACGGCTACGGCGGCTTCGGGGGGCGTCTCTTTCCGCTTCACGCGTCGAGTCCGCTTTTCCTCCGCCTTTCTCCGCTTTTCCATCTCGCGCTGCCGTTTGGCGTACGTATTTTGGTCTCTGCCCATAAGTTTACTGCCTCTCTGTTGGATTGGGGGCGAACGTCGTCACCCGTGCTGGCGCGAAAATCCGTGCGCAAGGGGCAGATCAGTCAACCGCGATCGAACCGACATCCGCGGCCGTTCGCGGTCAAGCGAACATGAGGGGAAGCAGCTCAAGGGAAGCTGAGAGGACTACCAGGGTGTACTTGAGACACAGGCTGCATGGTAGCACGTAGCAGCTGTTGGGGAAAGGACGAAAGTCACCGCGGGGGCCTTGATCATAAGGTTGCGCACAGCTGTTGGTTCTGGCAACAGGCCGGGTGGCTGGTGGCTGAGCCTAAGCGAAGCCCCAGTCCACGGTTGCTGGGGCTTCGCCTAGGCTCAGCCACCAGCCACCCTGCTAGCGTCTTGCGCAAGGTTCCGATCAAGGCCGCCTCGTGCATTTCCCGGACGACGACGTAATCGTCCTTCCGGTTGGTTCCGGGGATATTCCCGCAAGAGAGCGGCGTCTTTCTGCCTGCGTGCAGATTCTCGCGACGTTTCTTCTCCGACTCGATCGGCGAGAAACAGTATTCGCCGGCACCGCGCAACAAGTAGGGGCGAATGATTTCTGGGATATTTCGGAATTGAATGGACGAGACGCGGCAAGTGCAACCTCCTTCTGAATGGCAAAACGGCATGTACCGTTTTGCGATCCAAGGTTTGTGGTTGCACAGCTGACCGTTGGCAGACAGTAAGTTCTCCGACCATCGGCAGGTAGTAAATTCTTACTTCAACGTGACTTACGGACAGTGGAGGCGAAGGGGCTCGAACCCTCAACCTCAGCATTGCGAACGCTGCGCTCTCCCAATTGAGCTACGCCCCCCCCACGGCATCCTAAGGCCCTTGAATGTAGTTTTGCCAAGCGGTCTTGTCTAGGGTAGGTCCGTTAAGATGTGACAGCGACCGCTCTGATGTGAAGTGGTATCGCCTGAGCAGCCTGCACGACCACCCACACCGCAAGCACCTACCGTATTGAACAGCCGGACTCAACCGCCGGTGCCGTCCTGTCCGATGGGCTTTACAGGCCGGAAGCGACGAATGGATTTGGACATCGCTGCAGAACGGAATTCACCTGCGATTTCCCGCCGTGGTGCCCTCATCCTTTTGCCGCCTGGTTCAACAGGCGACGGCAGCGATTCCACCGGACAAACTACCCCGTCGTCCTAAAGTGTAGGCGACGTACTTGATCCCGGGTAGAAAACAGGGAAGAACACTGCGAATGGTCTTTTGTGCCTCCGCAAATACGGGTCTAATGCGATATGGATATGATCCTCAAGCGATCTTTCGACGAAGCAGATACCATCGGGAGTGAATACCGGATGTACGTATTGGAAACTCGCGAGCTGCGAAAAACATTTGGCGAAGGAGAGGCCATGGTCGAGGCACTCCGCGGAGTCAACCTGGGGGTGCGCCAGGGCCAAATGCTCGCCATCATGGGCCGGTCGGGGTCCGGGAAAAGCACGCTGCTGACGCTGCTGGGCGGGGTCGATGTGCCAAGTTCGGGACAGGTGCTGCTGGAAGGGATCGACTTGGCCACGCTGACCGATGATGAGCGAACATTGATCCGTCGGCACCGCATCGGTTTCGTGTTCCAGCAGTTCAATCTCCTGCCGATCCTGACGGCGGAAGAGAATGTCGCCTTACCCCTGGAACTGGACGGCGTACCGGAGTCGGAAGCGCGCCGGCGGGCGGGCGAAATGTTGGAACTGGTGGGCATGGGAACGCGCCGAAAGCACATTCCCGGCAAGCTCTCCGGCGGCGAACAACAGCGGGTCGCGGTGGCCCGCGCTTTGGTGATCCAGCCGGCGATTCTGCTGGCGGACGAGCCGACGGGCAACCTTGACACCACGAACGGCAAACGCGTGACGCGAATGCTCCGTAACCTCGTGGAAGAACATGGTCAGACCATCGTGATGGTGACCCACGACCCACTGGTCGCGGACCAGGCCGATCGCGTTATCCATCTCTCCGACGGACTGGTCGAGCGGGAAGTCGAGCGGGAAGATGTCGGGGCCCGCGAGGCGATCTTGGCCCAGCCGAAGTAACTCCCTCACCCACTCGGGAATCGGATTCCAATGAGTCTGAAGAAGTTTAGCTGGCGGTCGATGTGGCGTCGTCCAGGCCGGACGATTCTGACGGTGGCAAGCATCGTCATCGGCGTGGCGGCGGTGGTCTCGGTGACCATCACGACCACCACCACCCGCAACGCCTACAAGCTGATGGCAAGCCTGGTTTCGGGGAAGGCCGATCTGGTGGTCGAGGGCGAGGCCGAGACACCGTTCGCCAGTTCGCTGCTGGAGCAAGTCACCGCGGTGCCGGGCGTCAAGGCGGCGGTCCCCGTCTTCTCGCAACTCAGCGTGATGTCGGCGAAAGACGAGCGAATCAAGCTGCAATTGCTGGGCATCGACATCGCCCGTGATTCCGCCGTGCGGGATTATATCATCAAGGCCGGGCGACCGCTCGAGGGCGGCAAAGAACTGCTGCTGGATGAGACCTTCGCCCGCCGACTCAAGCTCCAGGTCGGCGACGAGGTGAAACTCGCCACACGGTTGGGCCAGAAATCGATCCGGGTAGTGGGCTTCCTGCAACTGCGCGGCGCCAGCGCCCTGCAGCACGCCGGTTTGGTGTTGCTGCCGATCGAGACCGCCCAAACATGGTTCAAGAATAAGGGCCGGCTGAGTTCGATCCAGATCGTCGTGGACCAAGATATCGAGCCGGAAACGGTCCGCGAACGGATTGCTGCGTTGCTGCCCGAGGGCGTCCGCGCCCGGCCCCCGGTGGTGCGCACGCAGGGCATGCAGGAGATGCTCTTTTCCAGCGAAAAAGGCCTGCAGATGACGACTTCCTGCACGCTGCTGCTGGCCGCCTTCATTATCCTGAACACGTTCATGATGAACGTCAGCGAACGGCGCCGCCAATTGTCTATCCTGCGGGCCATCGGTGCCACACGGCGCCAAATCACCTGGTCGGTGTTGCGGGAAGCCGTGCTGCTGGGCATCGTGGGCACCGCGATCGGGATCGTCCTGGGACTGCTGGCCGCCTTCCTCCTCAACCGCTCGCTCTCCAATCTGCTGGAGGTTCCGTTGCCGGCGATGCAACTCAACGCCCTGCCGTTCGTGCTGGCCGCGGCATTCGGTCTGGGCATGTCGTTGCTAGGGTCCTTCTTCCCGGCCCGCAGTGCCGGCCAGGTTTCGCCCTTGGAGGGCATGGACCGGGTCTCGAAGACAGATCTCACGGGCGTGCCAAAGATCTATATTGAGATCGGCGCGATCCTGGCCCTCGGCGCGGCCACCATGATTGTGCTCTCCATCCGAGGGTTCCTGCCGATGGACGTGGCGATTGGGGCGGGTGCGGTCCTGCTGATCGGGATCGTGCTGCTGTTGCCGCTGATCCTGGACCCGCTCTGCCGGTTCTTTGCCTTTTGCGTGAGTCCGCTGTCCCGCGTGGAAAGCGGGTTGGCCTTGCGGCAAGTGTTGCGGCATCACGCCCGTTCGACGCTGACGGTCGGCGTGCTGTTCGTGGCCGGCGCCGGCGGCGTGGGGATGTCGTACTCCATTCTGGACAACGTCCGCGATGTGCAGTTGTGGTATCGCCGAGCGGTGGTCGGCGATTTCTTCGTCCGCGCGATGTTACCCGACAATGGGACGGGAAAAGCCGCTCCCCTGCCCGACGAACTGTGTGAGGCGCTGCGCAAGGTGCCGCGTCTGACCGCGCTGGAAGGCAACTCGTGGGTCCAAGCATCGGTGGGGGAAATTACGCCGTTGGTTGTGGCCAAAGAGGTTCCGGAGGAACCGCTGTTCGACCTCGTCCAAGGCGACGCCCGCCTGGTCCGTCGACAGATGCTGGATGGCGAGGTGGTGATCGGCAGCGTGTTGGCCCAACGCCTGAGCCTCGGCGCCGGAGACAACCTGGAACTGGACACGCAGCAAGGTAAGCGGAAGTTCCCGATCTGTGCGGTGACCAACGATTATCTGTTCGGTGGCCTGACGGTCTACATGTCCCGAGACGTGGCCGTCAGGACGCTGGGCGTGGAGGGTTTTGCGGTGTTTGTCATTCGTGCCAAGCCGGAAGATCTGGCGACGGTGCGGGATGAGCTGCAGAGTCTTTGCGACCAATACGGTGTACTGTTGCACTCAAATGCGGACATCACGGGCGTGATCGACCGCATGGTCACCGGAATTGAAGGCAGCCTCTGGGGCCTGGTCGTGCTGGTGTTCGTCGTGGCCTCGTTCGGCGTCGTGAACACGCTGACCATGAACGTGCTTGAGCAGACCCGTGAATTGGGCGTGTTGCGAATTGTCGCCATGACCCGGGGGCAGGTGCGGCGCACGATTCTCACCCAAGCGCTCATCATGGGCGCGGTGGGCTTCACCCCCAGCGTGCTGGGCGGTGTGGCCTACGCCTATGTCATCAACCTGGCCATCCCAGCGGCGTTGGGGCACCCGGTCGAATTCGGTTTCCATCCCTGGCTAGTCCTCGGCACGCTGGTCTCGGCCCTGACCGTCACCGGGATGGCGGCTTGGTTTCCCGCCCAACGCGCCGCGAATCTGGACGTCTGTTCCGCCCTGCACTACGAATAGCGGCGTAGAACTGTCTCCCCTCGCCCCGGTACTCCGGGGAAAGGGGCGGGTGAGGGGTCGTTGGAAACAAGGCCCAAATCACGTTGGGGGCCTTGATCGTAACCTTGCGAAATGCTAGTCGCAGGGTGGCTGGTGGCTGAGCCTAAGCGAAGCCCCAGCAACAGTGGACTGGGGCTTCGCTTAGGCTCAGCCACCAGCCACCCACATTCTCGCCAGCCACGACAGCAGTTTGCAGCCTTACGATCAAGGCCATGTTGAGCGGCAAGGCGCTCACGCATCGCGTCCCCAACTCGGGGCGAAAACCTGGGATCACGATCAGGGCGTTATCCCGCGCTGTCATGTGCGCCCCTGCGGGGCAAGAAGCGAAACAGGCTCTCGCCCTTGCCATCGTGCTAATTTCCCATGTCAACCCCAACTTTGCCTCGCCCCTCACCCCAGCCCTGAGGCGCGCAAAATTGGGGAGTCGGGCGTCAAACGGATGGTCCTGTTTTCGTTCCGCCCCCATCCGGGCTTGCCCCGGTGGAGCGAGGTTTCTGGACCACGCCACGGGTCTGCAACCGCCTCACTTCTTCCGCCGCATCCCGCCCGCCGCCTCCGCAGATCGTCCCACTTTGATTCTGCTTGTTTTGCAGGACTTACGTCGTTTTGCGATAGGTTGTTTGTGCCCTTGCGCCGCAATCCGCTATCGGCCAGTCCCTTCAACCCATGCTTTGCCAAGAACATTCAGAAACGC
>JAPLNJ010000716.1 GCA_026692885.1 Planctomycetota bacterium
AACGGCAGCAAGGCAATCAGCACGAGGACCCAGGGGCCGAGCAAGTAGATCACACCGAGCGATTCTGCCTGACCAGCCAGTGCGTAGCGCGCGGTGGCCGACATCAACGCGACCAGCCCGGTCGCCAGCAGCATGCCTCGCAACGAAAACTGTAGATGGGATCGGCTCGGCTGGCCAGGCGTCTTCTCCAAGGCTTCTACCAAGCTATTCAACCGAACGCGATGACGGACGGTGATTAGCCCGCAGATGGCCCCCACCATGACCGCGCACACGGCGTCGACCAGCAGGGCCCGGTAGTCGACGAAGTAACCGCCGTACGTATTGCCGCTCTCCCAGACCTCGCACGGAAAACCAAGGGCTTCCCGACGATCGGGCCTCGTTCCCAGCAGGTTACCCCCGCCGACCGACCGAATGAAGTACGTGCAGGCGATCATCGAGGCCGTGACCAATATGCCGACGAAGAATCCCCGTACAAACCAGCTCATCGGCGTTGTGGTAATCGATTGGTTCATGGCGGAATTTCAGAGAACGGTAGCAGATCAGTACCATGGCTCCATCTACTGTACCGTGCCCGCGAAGCGTGGCCACACCAAACCCGCGGGCGAGTGGAACACTGAAGAAATCAGGTGCCAAGGCAGCCACTGGAAAGTGACCGTGAACGACGCGGTGATCGTCGACGTAGATTTGGCCACCGTACCGGGCACCGAGGCCCTGGCCAAACGGACGAAAGGGCCGCTGGGCTTCTTGGGCCACGGGAGCCTGGTCGAGTTCCGCAACCTGCGAGTCAAATCGCTGTGATGCCGTGATGCGGCGCGACGCATTCTGATAATGGGGCTAATCCGTGCGTCCGTTGCCTCGTGCCAACGTCGCGACGCCTGGGCCGTTCCGTGCGTGCCTGGGGGCCACGTGGGCGACGATGGTGCGATCCTTTGCCGGATCGCGGCCAAGAGCTGACTTTTCCATGCTACCTTGCGATGAACTGGCGACAGCTACGTGAGCAAGTCGTGGGCGTGCCGGAGCTTTTCCATGATCGAGAGCCGGTTAGGGCACGCGCGCTCGCAGCGGCCGCAGGCAGTGCAGGCCGGCACCTGTTGATGCTTGGCCAACGCCCCATACGACTCCCGAGCGTCCCGGCGGTGGCCGTAGTTCTGATAGTACATCCGGAAGCGGAGGATGTCCGGGATGCGGACTCCCGCCGGACAGGCCGGCACGCAGGTTTCGCACATACGGCAGTAGTCCCCCGTCGCCAGGGCGGCGTACTGTTCCAACAGACGCAGGTGCTGGGCTGTGAGTTTCTGCGCCACCGCCGCGCAGTCCTCGGCTACGTCCTGCGGTGCGTTCATGCCGACGATGGCGCACGAGACGTGGGAATTCTTCAGCACCCACATCAGAAATGCCTGGTACAGGTTCTGCGTGCCCAGGTGATTCAGTTCGGCGAGCAATCCAGCCACCTTCGGATCGTCGGCCTGTTTGGCCCAATTGGGGATGAAGTGGCCGGTCATCGGCTTGATCACCATCACCCCCACGTCCTTCTTCTGGCACAGTTCGAACAGTTCCTCGGTGCCGGGGCGATCGGTCTTTTCTGTCCACTTGGCCAAGTTCATGTAGTTGTAGGGCTGGAGGATAAAGTCGACGACGCCCGCCTCGACGCGCTCACGGTGCTGCGCTGGGATATGGCAGCTGGAACCGATGAAGCGAATCTTGCCTTGCCGTTGGAGCTTCTCGGCCGCTTCGCGGAAGCCGTCGCTCCAACCGCCATGCGCAAAGTAGCCATCAAGGACGTCCGTTTGAAACCGGGTGAGGCTCCGCTCACATTCGGCGATGACGCTTGCGGCGTCGCGTTTTCCGGTGGCGGTGAAGATCAGGGCCTGACGGCGGCGGCCTTTCAGCGCGCGGCCGAGGATCTCTTCGGTATCGTGGTAGCTGGCCGAAGTCGCCACGAAGTTGCCGCCGCGATCCATGAGCTTGTGGGTGATCGTCGGCAGTTCCTCGCGGTAGCGATTGAACCGTTCGGGGCCGAGCTGTTGCGAACGGAGTCCGCTGGCGCAGCCCAGCCCAATCTCGGAGATCTGCAGGTTCGTGCGGCCGAGGCGACGATACCTCATGCCAGCCGATGGCTCAGCGCACGCAGCCGTTTGGCTGCTCTCCGCGCACACTCCTAAGGCGGCCGCCGTCGTAGTCTCCAGAAACCGGCGGCGCGTGACAGACCCGCTGGCTTTGTTATCCACAGGTTAGCTCCTCATGTCAGGCAACTTGGTCCGGGGAAGCTTACACAATGCGTGCTGGCCGCTGGAACGGTCACAAGAGTCCTTGCTTCAGCCGAGTACTTTGTTGTTGTCGATGCCAAGCTGCTTTACCAGCTGCTGCGGCGCCATCCACTTGGAGTCGCTGGGCACACGCTTAATCATTACAGAAAGCTACGCCTCTCGCGATCGCCCGTCAATAGGCGGACTGCCCCCCAGAATCAGACGGCTACTTCCAGTTTCTCGCCTTCCGTCTGACGCACGGTATGCTCGTGGGGAGCTGCAAGCCAAGTCGCAGACGTGGCCCTGTTATTCTCGGCCAGGATGTGTGTTATCATCACGTCAGCCGTTTGGTTCATGGCCACCGGCCTGTGACTCGGGGCGGATGAATAATCTGAAGATGGTCGCGGCTGTAGGCGATCCGGGAGGCAGACGCAGAAATTCCATTTGGCCGCCGGAAGCCAGGGCTCTACGCGGGGAAGACGGGGGGTAACAAGGTAGTTTAAGTAAGCATCTTGCCTCGGTATTGTTCAGTGAAAGGCCACGAAGTGAGTCGCTGGGAGGGCTGGGTGATTTGCGAAGAAGCAGTATCTTGGCCGCGGGGCCTTGATCGGAACGTTGCGAAATGCTAGCAGCGATATTCTGGGAGTTTGATGCCCCGGCTTGCCCCTCGTCGTTATACACAACTCTTCCGCCCCAAAGGGGCATTAACAAATCAGCCCAGGGCAGAGCGCCGCGGCGACAGCCGCAGAGCGCCGCCCTGGGTACGGTATCGATTTATCCCGGTAGCCCTGAAGGGGCGAAACAAATCGGTAGTCCCACACGTATCATTCGTCAGATGAGCCAAGGCTTGTTTCGCCCCTTCAGGGCTGGCGCTCCTGATACTCCCCTAACCCAGGGCGGCGCGACGCGGCTAACGCCGCTCCGCTCTGCCCTGGGCTGTTATGTGGCTGCCCCTATCGGGGCGAAGACTTGAGCTGCTATGTGGCTGCCCCTATCAGAGCGAAAACTTGTGTATAACGACGAGGGCTTGCCCGGGGGGAGCGTCACGCTCGCCGCTACACAGGCTGACACCGCTAGCCGTCTTCCCCGTTCCCCAGCGGCGGCGGAGCCGCCGCTGGGGAACGGGGAAGACGGGGGTGGGGAGCGTTCGTGTGTAGCCACGAGCGTAATCTTCCCCCAGGGCAAGCCGGGGGCATTCGCGAATGCTGGCACTGACTGCATTTCGCAGTATTACGATCATGGCCGGGCCGCGGGGATTAGTCCTCTCACGTGGGGCAGCAACACCGGGACGCATCCGCGCGCAGGCTCCGTTGGCTTTGGCAGGGGCTGGTGCGGAATCGTTTTCGATTGGGGCCGGGGTAGACGGCGTTGTCGAAGTTGGCGGTGATCTAGCCCAAGGCCGTGGTTGCTACTGCGTGATGATCGCTGGACGTTGGCACAGACGCGGCCGGGAGGTGGTGGGAGTGATCGGCTGCTTCGGAAGGTTACTTCCGGAAAGGCCGCTGCCGATGCGTCTGCTCAGCCGATTTTGCCATCCCTGGTAGCTTCCATGTTCGGTTTCACTAAAATGGGTCCGTCGGTGGGGCCAGGGCACGGCTTGCCACGCACGAGTCAGTGCATTGGCCGCTGTGGCATAAACCGCCCGCGGCAGTAAGCGTCCGCCGAATCCATACTTGCCAGGCAGTGTAACCTTGGGTGGTCACACTACCAATCACCCTGGAGGCAAGTTATGGGTCGGCCACCG
>JAPLNJ010000717.1 GCA_026692885.1 Planctomycetota bacterium
AGCTCTGGGCCATGGCGGACGTGTTCAGCGATAAGATCGAATCGAGCATCAAGAACCTGAGCGCCGAATTCGCCGACCGGATCCAGGTCGAGCCGGCGCGGCGGTTCGCGGGGCTGGAAGGATACCGGGGCGTTATCGAGAACTGCGACATTGTGCTGATCGCCTGTGCCTCGCGTTTCCATGCGATGTATGGGCTGGCCGCCGTGCAGGCCAAGAAGCACGTCTTCGTCGAGAAACCGGCGGCCGTGGATGTGGTCGGCATCCAGCGGCTGCTGGAGGCGGACGAGCTCTCCAAGAAAAACGGTACTGGCCTGTTGGCCGGGCTCACGTATCGCTATCACCTGGGCCGGCGCGAGGCGATCGAGCGCATCCACAACGGCGAGATCGGCGAGATCATCGCCATCCAGTGCGACTACCTCCGCTCCCCCTACCGCTTGATCGAACGTCAGCCCGCCTGGAGCGAAATGGAGTATCAGTTCCGCAACTGGTACCACTTCTCCTGGCTCTCCGGCGACGACGTACCGCAGTCGCTGATCCACAATCTCGACTCGGCCCTGTGGGCGGTCCACGACGAACCGCCTGGGTTGGCCTACGGGATGGGCGGCCGCTCGTCGCACTTCCAGGCCGAAATGGGCACGTCGTTCGACCACCACTCGGTGATCTTCGAGTATGCCAACGGCCGCCGGATCTACGGCTCCGTCCGCACGGCCGTGGGTTGCTTCGGCAACAACATCGATGTCTTCCACGGCACAAAAGGCCGGTGCGTGTTTGCGGCTTTCGCCGCGCCGAAATTCACCGATTTGGCTGGCAAGGTCACCTGGAAAGCGGACGCCGAACTGTCCAAGAAATCACCTTACAAACAGGAGCACCTGGAGTTCCTGCAATCGATTCGGGAGGGCCGCCCGTTCCAACGCGGCAAACAACTGGCGGTCTCGACGCTGACCACCGTGCTTGGGCAGCTCGCGGTCTACACCGGCCGGCAGATCACCTGGGAAGAAGCCCTGCAGTCCAAGTTCGCCTTCCCGCCGCAAGGCGAGATCCGGATGGACCTGGAACCGCCTGTGAAGCCAGGCGCCGACGGTGTCTACCCCGTGGCGATTCCCGGCACCACCAAACTGTTTTGAAGCCCAATCCTTCACCGTGTGATCGGCTCGAACTTCGACGACGGCTTCGGGCGATTGCTGATCGCTTTGTCGGGTGTGTTCAGTTCAAGGAGGGAACTCTCTAGCGACGCGTGTTGCACCTCGCGCGGGGCTGTCGAGGAAGAGGAATTGATCAGGGGAGGGACTGCGGCTGGGGGCGGTTCGTTCGGCACCACCACCGCACCATTCAGCGGCGTTTCCCCGTCCAGTAGCATTTCCCCATACATCGGCAACCAAGACAGCCCTTGCGGAACGGAAGTCGGGTACTCCTGGCCTTCCAGCAGCATTCCGCCGTAGCTGGGATAGGACACGCCACTCGGCCTGAGACCTACCGCACCGCGAGGCATCCCGTGGACTGGAACACGGCCCGCAGGCGAGCCCCCGGCCACCGAACGGGAATGGAATCCCAGGGCGCTCAGCAGATCCGGATGGCCCGGCCGACCAGCACGACCGACGGTCGGCCGTTGGGGCACACTGGCTTGGTAATCATCAACGGGCCCCCATTTAATAAGCGGCTTGAGACGCGCTCGCTTCTTACAGTCGGAATCGCAGACTGACTTTTCGCACCTGGGAGGGCAAAGCGGCTCGTCGCCGACGAATTCTTTGCTGACTGGGTCCCCTTCCACTTTTTTGCTGACTGGGTCCCCTTCCACTTCCTCGCTGACTGAGTCCCCTTCCACTTCCTCGCTGACTGAGTCCCCTTCCATTTCCTCGCTGACTGGGTCCCCTTCCATTTCCTCGCTGACTGGGTCCCCTTCCATTTCCTCGCTGACTGGGTCCCCTTCCATTTCCTCGCTGACTGGGTCCCCTTCCA
>JAPLNJ010000718.1 GCA_026692885.1 Planctomycetota bacterium
GCGTGTGGGATGACCCGATTTGTTTCGCCCTTTCAGGGCTACCGCGCTGAATCGAACCCGTACCCAGGGCGTCGCTCTGCGGCTGTCGCCGCGACGCTCTGCCCTGGGCTGATTTGTGGCTGCCCCTATCGGGGCGAAAACGCGAATATCCCGATGATCACGGCGGACCGCAGGCCCTGGGGACGGACGTAACTCGCCCATGCTGCTACCCCGGTGAACATCTGTGGGCCGAGGGCGCGTCAAGCAGTCAACACGCTTGGCCGAACGGGTCACGGTCGGGAGTGGCGTGTTCCGTCTTAACTCCTGCAACCAGGCTGCGGGAAGGCGCACGCGGCAGTTTCACTTCGGTAGCACGGATGGCAAGGCCGGGGCACGGATGAGGAATGCGGATGGCGACCGAAAAAGTTTTCGCCCCGAAGGGGCAGCCACATAGCAGCCCAGGGCAGAGCGGAGCGGCGTAGCCGCGTAGCGCCGCCCTGGGTTATGCGAGGATGGAGAACACCAGCCCTGAAGGGGCGAAACAAGCCTTGGCGCATCTGACGAGCGATGCGTGTGGGATGACCCGATTTGTTTCGCCCTTTCAGGGCTACCGCGCTGAATCGAACCCGTACCCAGGGCGTCGCTCTGCGGCTGTCGCCGCGACGCTCTGCCCTGGGCTGATTTGTGGCTGCCCCTATCGGGGCGAAAACGGACTTAGTAGGTCCCGGTCAGACCCGCCAGGACGTTGCTGGTCGTACCGCTGTTGTAGGACTGAGTCGCATCTCCGTAGTCAAAGTAGTTGTACCGGAAGTAACTCGATATCCTTTGCCGAAGTAGATAGTCCACTCCGGCGGAAAGACGCCAAGTGTTGATGTCTACGCGGCTGTAACTCGCCAGGTTGTAGGCAGGATCGCTGTACGAGGGGGTCACGCCCGTCGGCGTTGGGACCGAAGTAATCGCATTGCGACCATGGACGTACTCGAGGCCGCCAGTCAGAGTCAACCGCTCCGTCGTCGCATACGAGGTGCTGAGGGTCACCACGTCAGACTGCCCGGCGTAGTTCCAAGGCTGGGTGAATGGCGTGATGGTGTTGCCTGTGCCGCCCAGGGTGATGTCCTGGGTAATCCAGTTGGTCAACTGGGCGTACCCGCCGGAGACCGACCACCGGTTGGTGGGCGAGTACCAAGCGGTCACCATGAACGGATAGTTGTCCTCATTGAAATGCGAGTACTGGCCATCGTTGTAGGTGCGCTCAAGCCAGAATTGGCCGTTGAGCATGAAGTTATCCGCCAAGTTCCACGTGCCGCCAATTTCGATCCGGTCCTCGTGGGTGGGTAGATTGGTATTCAGGGCGGCATCGAGCGCACCCGGAAAGTCGACCTCCGGGGTGATGCCTAACAGCGGATAACGAGTCGCGATCAGTGTATAACGCAGGTTGGAGGTGAAAGCGTCGGTCCACTTCTGCTCCGCCCCCACGTAGAGCTTGTTGCTGCTGGTGTTGTACGGGAAGAAATTGGGTTGCGTGGCAGGGCCCGGAAGTGCCTCGATGTACGCACCCGCGTTGCGCCGCACGATCTCATTGTACTCGTACCCTCCGGTTAGCGCCAATCCGCCTCGGAGAGTGCCGCACTCATCGAGGAACGGACGCCAGCGGCCCTTCACACCGCCCGTGGCAAAATCGCGATCGATGGGGGGCCAGGGATAGAAGTAAGTAGCCAGGTTCTCGCCCTGTAGCGGATGTCCGCTCAGGCCGTTCAGTAGGTAAGGCACCGTGGTCGTGTCTTGACTGTACACCTTGCCATAGCCGGTTAACTCCAAGCCGTCGAGGGAACGATTGGTAATGCGCCCGTCCACCCCGCCGAAACGACGGTTGATGTCGCGATACTGGTTCTCCGTATTGCCGACATGGCCAATGACGTAAGCATCCGTGTCGGTACCAAGTTGCATCGCGAGTTTCAAACGGTCGATTTCGGTATAGCTATCCGGCACGCGGGCGTACTCCGCGTTCCCGCCTGGTGCGGTGGGAAACGCCAAACCGGCAGTGTAGTTGTTCAGCACGGTGCTGTCGTTTTGCTGGAACTGCCGCATCGTGCGGGAGTACTCCACCGACATCCAGTCGGTGAGGCGGACTTCGATCACCGGCTCGATTTCCATCGTCAGCCAGTCTATTCGCTGGGCATTGCTGACAAGATGGCAGCGGCTACCGGCGGCACCAGGAGGGGGTACTTGGTAGCAGTGGGTTACGGCGTTGGCCTGCCGCATGCCTTCTTTCTCCATACCCCACACATTCAATCGCCACTTGATGTTCTCGGTGATGTCGCCCTTGAAGTTGGCCTTCAATTGCTGAACATGCATGGCGTAGTCCTGACCGAGATTGAAATCCTCTCCCCACATTCCGTTGGCTGGGGGTCCGGGTAGTGCGGGTGGCAGTGCGGTTGGTGGGAAACCATTGAGTGGTTTGTGATCCAGTCGATGGAGAAACCGTTCGTAGTCCACGTTCGCTGTGAGACCTGGGCCGTTGTAGAAGTGCAATCCAAGTTGCGAGGTTTCGTTCTCGGGCATCGTGGCGAAGAAATCCAACGTCCGATTGCCGTTGCTGATCAAGCCATCGAAGTCCAGGAACGGCGAGGAGGGATGTAACCCCTGATACTCGCCCGTCTTCGTCAACGAACCGCTGTTGAAGGTGCCCCACCAGCCGAGGCGGGCGCCCAGAATCCTCGTTGCTTCGACCTCTTCGAATTCCAGCCACACATTATCCGCGGGTGCGGTGCCGGCGAACTGTTCGGCGGTTTCCGCGACTTGTAAAATGGGTTGTTCTCGCAGATCCGAGATGTTCATCTGCGCGGGCTTGGAGCCCGCGTCGGCCGGGTCTGCATCCTCAGCGAGCAGTCGCCCGGTTGGCAGCAACAACATCGTTGCAGCCGCAAGCAGGAAAGAATGGTTTCGTTTCATATTAGATACCCTTAAGCTGCGGGTTTTCTTGTGTTAGGAAAACGCTGAATATTCAACAGCCTTATCGCATGAAACCGTTGACTGAGCCCGGGGAGCCATGAGCCGCGGCAGGAGCGTGTTGCGATGGAACATCGCTACCGTGAATCTGGCTGTGGCATTGCGTGCAATCCCCATAGAAGGCTTGCCGTAGCTCCGGTTTCGTGTCGATGTTGACCCGTCCGCTGTGGCTCGCTGACGTCCGGCGATGCCCTTCATGGCACCGTAGGCACAGGAAGACCGGCGGCTGCTTCAGCAAATTATTGGTCACCGTGCCGTGGGGTTGATGGCAGATGCCGCAATTTTCCGTAACGGGCGGATGCTCGTAGGCGAACGGTCCCTGCTTGTCGGCGTGGCACTTCCAGCACAACAGGTTGGGCGTCGTCGAGTCGCACTTCAGATTACCCTGACGCTGCCCGTGTGGATCGTGGCAGTCGGAGCAGACCATCTTGCCTTCCTTGATCGGGTGATGCGAAGGCAGAGCGTTCATGGCGTAGATCTTCGGATGGCACTTGTAGCACGCTTCCGGCTCCTGGACCGACATGGCCAGACGCTTCTGTCGCGTGACGCCGTAGTGGCTGATGCCCACAAACTGCTGGACGCCGGTCTTCGGATGCGGGTTGTGGCAGTCCGTGCAGGCCACGCCCATCAAGTTATGCGTCGACGAGTGGAAGGCCATGGTCGGCGAACCCTGCTTGTGGCAGGACAGGCACAAGTCCTTGCGGGACGATTCCAGGATCTTGCCATGGGGATCATGGCAGGTCGAGCAATTGAAGCCGTTGGGGCCGCAGATCTGATGCGGTCCAGCGACATTCGCCGTGGCCTGCAAGTCACCGTGGCACTTGAAGCAGATGCCCGGGGCCTCGGCGCCCATGTTACTGGAAGATCCCTTCAAGGAAGGCTGCGTGGAAGCCGTCTGCTGATAGCTCGCCAGACTGACTTTCCCTTGGCGGGCGACGCCAGCAACCGCGGGTTCCGTCGTGGCCGGAGTTCCTGGCGGGACGTTGTAGTGGCCCTTGTGGCAGTCGGTGCAGGCCACACTATTGTGGGCGTGGACCGAGGTGCGCCACTGGGATCCCGGCGCGCACACGTTTTCCTGGTGGCATCGGGCGCAAGCTTCTGACTTCTGCATGGGGGTCAGATTCTTGAAGCCGATGAGCATGCCCGGTTCCTTGCCACGCGTCTTGACGTGCTCGCTGCAAGGACCGTGGCAGGCTTCGCAAGACTGGCCCTTCTGCAGGCCCCGGTGGACGTTCTCTTTGAACGTCTCGACATACGTCTTGTGGCAACTGACGCAGACCTCGTCGTCCTCGATATACTCGGCGTTCGCGATGACGGGCAGGTCGGCCCGCAACATCGGGAACGAGGCTTGGCGAAATGCGTTGTTCGGTTTCGGCATGCTCGGATACGGTCCGAGGTGCGTATCTGCTCGCCGTCCTTCTCGATTGGAATAGCCGCAAGCGGTCATTCCCAGACAGAATGTTCCCAGCAACAACATGCGCGATAGTGCTGGGAAGGAACTTCTGAAGCGATGCTTGTCGTTCACGACGTCGCCTCCGTGCTAGTGAGATCGAACCCTGGGCCGACGAAGGACCGGTCGGTCCCTCGCGGAAACAAATTGCGTGCAACCTCGCGCCGTTCTGGAGAACGACCCGGTTGATGGTGGGCAGCGTTCGGTCAACGTGCGAGCCATCCCTTGGCCTGCGGCCGACGTTGACGCCCCCCTATCGAAAGCTGGCTGCTGTCAGATCCCGGAGAACAGTCGCGGGAAGATATTGCGGGAGGAAACTAACTATCGCCAGATCCCATAGGCTCGTTACGCGCCGTTACGAATTTAATTCGCCAAATTGCCTGCGTCGACTTGACGCCTTTGTACCTTTTTCTTTCAGGTTGTAATTCGTGCAACACGGCCCCGCGAGCCGCTGACATCGGCCCAAAGGTGGGTAGCATATCTGGATAATACTGATACATCCAATCGAGTGGTATCGGTGGACGGGCGTCAGCCGCGAGCCATGCTCCCAATCTCCGGGCCGGACGTATCTGATTGGGTGGAAACACTTAACAACGCAGCGGAGTCGCGACGGGAGAAATGCTAGCACCGGGCCGCGTAGGGTGCCACGCGTACAGCATGTATTTTTGACCACTGGAAAGCCGGGGCAGCTGGGACGACCTTGCCGGGGCAGGTCTTGAACGCTGGGCCTTGATCGTCACCTTGCGAAACGCTAGCAGTGATAGCCTGGGAGCTCGATCGTGGGAGTACGATGCCCCCGGGTGGGCCCGCGTCGTTCTACACAACTCTTTCGCCCCAAAGGGGCCTTAACAAATCAGCCCAGGGCAGAGCGTAGCGGCCATAGCCGCGGAGCGCCGCCCTGGGTTATGGATCGATTCAACACGGTAGCCCTGTAAGGGCGAAACAAAGCGGTTCATTCCACACGTATCGTTCGTCTTCAAACAAGATGGACGTAGTTCTTGACAAAGGATTGTGACGCGGTTGTGCTACGCTGGCTTGTTTCGCCCCTTCAGGGCTGGCGTGCTGAATCGAACCCGTACCCAGGGCGGCGCTACGCGGCTAACGCCGCTACGCTCTGC
>JAPLNJ010000719.1 GCA_026692885.1 Planctomycetota bacterium
AAGTGTAATCCACCTGCTCCTGCAAGAATCGCCCGTTTTCGAACAAGGTCAGCACCGCACCGGGCAAGCGATCCGCGCGACCGTTGGGGTCCGTGGGGCCGAGCACCGTCGCATCATTGACGCCCACACCGGGAAACGGATCTGCGGCCTCGAAGCCGTCCACAATCTGGATCCGGAAGTCGGGATATACGCCCGACGTCAGTTCGACGACGGTCGTCGTCGGGTCCTGGTCGATTCCCGCTCCGTCGTTGTCCAACGGGCGGACCAGTTCGGCATGCGGCCCCTTGAAGTCACTGCGGTCCAGCGAGCCGCGATCCTTGAACACGTTGGCCCCTTGGCCTTGTGGTGGAGAGACATTGGGATCATCGACGCGGAGTTGGCCGGTCGCGTCGCGGTCCGGCGCGAGAATCGGGGAATTCGAGATTCCCATGGGGGCCTTCACGCTGATGTACAGGGGCCGGTCCTCCAGCGAGTCGACCGAACTGTCGATGGCCCGCGACAGCGGGGCCGGGTAGAAATTGCCATCCGCCGCATTCACAAAGAATGGGGCGCCAACTGGAACCTGGATGTTGAAGTCGGAACCCACCACCGCGACATTCGAATTGTTATTGTTCGCGTTGTACTGATAGATCGAGGCGCCTTCGATGGCGGTGAAGGGAGCACGCCCGGTTTGCTGGACGCCGATCCCGTTGTTCACCAACACGTTGTTCAATAAGGTCGGCGAGGACTGCTCGGAAATCAAAATTCCTCGCTCCGGCAACAACTCGTCCAAGTTCCCACCGACCCCCTGTGGCGAAAAGGCAATCCCGCTGTTGATGTCCTCCATGCGAGCCGCCCCGCGAACGATCACGTACCGCTCGAAATTCGCCCGGATGTTCACATCGATGTGGGCTTTGGCGTTCAGGCCCTGCGACAAACCGCCAAGAGCCTCCGCGGAAACCCCGTTCAAGCCCTGGCCGAGGACCCGCTCGAACAACTTCGACATCTCAGGATGGCGATAACCGGGGCCGCGCGTGGCGGTCCCGATCGGCGTGTTGTTGTAGTTGAGATTGCCGCCAAAGGTGTAGGTCACCCAATTGCCGGTGACATCCTGGATCCGGAACGAACTGCCCGCCGCATAGGTCGTGCTATCGCCGACGGTGATCACGTAATCATGCGGCGCAAGCACATTCAAGTTGATGCTGTAGGCCCCGGTGCTGCCGGAGTTGCGTTCGCCCAGACTCAGCGGGCTGTACACGTCGTTGCCTTTCCCACTCACGCCCACATAGTAACTGCCGCTCTTGATGGCGTCGAAGACGACGTCTACGGTCGCCCCGTTGTTCGTCGGCGTGTAGGTGGTCGGCGTTAATTCTTCCCCGATCTCGTTGAACAAACGCAGGTAAGGATTCAGGGGGTTCGTCGCGGCCGTACCGGCCACGCGCAGGATGAGGCGATTACCGATGCCCATCTGGAACTGGAAAAAGTCGACATCCTGGGCGATGCTGGGTCTGTCGCCGATCACGCCGTTACTCGCATAAACCTCCGGGTTCTGCGCCCGGCCCTGCTTGGTATCCACCGCGCTGAAGATCGTGTCGTTCGGCTCGGTGGTGACTGGGCCGCTGGTGGTAAACGAACTGGTTCCGTCGTGGCCGTAGATCGTGTTGTTGACGATACGGCCAAAGGGCTGATTGGCGGTAGCCAGCGGCAACTGCCGGATGTTGGCCAAGCCCGTCGGAGGGCCTAGGCCGAACACTTGGCTGGCGTGTTCCACGAACACCGCCGGATCGCCTTGCGTGGCGATCCCCAGCAAGGTGTTACCGCTGATGGAGCGGCTCGGACCCAGGATCGCATCGGCCACCAACGTGCTGTCGTTACTCACCAAAATGCTGCCCCGAATCGCGTCGCCGATGGCGATGGCCATTTCCTGCTGCGTGTACCCGATGAATCTGAGTGCAGAGGCGGGATTGATGATCGGATGGTAGGCGGCATAAAGAGCCGCCGATTCGTGGGTGCGGCGATAGAAGATGGGAATGTTCCCAGCGGTCCAACCGTTGCCGCCCAGCACTCCGCTTCCACACGCCAGGGGGGTTGAACCGGAAATGTCTTCAAATTCGAACACCACGGAAGTTCCGTAGGCAGTCACTCCGAACCGGTCGCCGTCACAAACCGCGTCACCAGCCGTCAAGTCAGGCGTGATCTGACTGGGGAACGCCGCCGGCCGCCGCGTGGTTAATTCGTACGGCGTGAGATTACCGCTGAAATGAATGCCGCCCAGGCCCTCTCCGGAGATCGTGTTGTTGACGATCGTGGCGCCCGGTGCCATACCACCCAGTGCCCCGACCGTGGTGGCGTCATTCAACTGGGCCAGATTCCGGACCGGGCCGGAGTGCGACTGGCCGAGCTTGACCGGATGATTGCTGCTGGCCTGAATCAGCAGGGCGCTATCGCCGGTCAGTCCGCCCACGTCGGAGATGGCGAACTTCACCTTGTAGTTCCCCGCCGGCAAGGCCGTCTGCGCGGTGAACACGTCGGTGAAGCCGTCGTAGCCGAAGTTGTCGACGTACTTGCCGCCGTTGGCCAGGCTGTTGTTGCGGTAGTAACGCGTATTCACCGCTCCGGTTCCCAGCGGATTACCGCCGTTGACGGTGTTCCGCGAAATGGGCGTCGTGGTGCCGGGCACCACGGCCAGATTCCGCACCGTGCTAGTCGTGAGGTCGGTCACCAGGATCGCGAACGCATCAGGCCCCGCTGCGCCCACCAACTCGTTGTATTCCTCGGAGGCGAACACAAAGTTGAAGTACAGCGTGCCGCCGACGAAGTGGAAGGGAAACTCCAGGGTTGACGTGTCGCGAGTGGTCACGCCCAACAGCGTGTTCAGGGTCGTGTCACCCAAGCCCGAGGCCACGCCGGATGCGTTTTCCAGCGTATTCGGTCCGTTGGCCACCGTGGCGTCGCCGGTCGCTAAGATCACGCCGGAATCGATGCCGATCGACGCCGCTCCACCCGTGAAGAACCCGGCCGAGGTGAACACTCCCGAAGTCGTATTCACGCCACCGATGAACACGGCGTTACCGGAAGGGCCGGGAAGGGGGGTGATCCCTGCGCCCAACAGGCGGTCGCGCAAATCATTGGCCGTGGTGGTGGAGCCGGTCAATGCCACCGTGCCTTGCGGGACAGGCGTGAAATTGATTTCCGCATTGCCGAACAGGTTGATCCGATTGTCGGTGCTGGCGGTCCCGCTGGCCGTGCCATCGGCGTTGGCCGCCTGCACGTGGAGCACACCCTGGACTGAAGGACTGTTGATCACGTCCCGAATCCGGCGCGCAATCACATAGTCCGCGTCTGCGGGCACAAAGTCAACGCGTGCGTTACCAAGCCGCACACCACCGCCGCCGCCCACTAACGACGTGTTGTTGTACTCCAGCGTGACGGTGTTCAGACCATCACTGATCGCAAATGATTGGCCGTCGGTGAGTTTGTAACCGGAGGGTGCCACCAGAGTCACTTGCTGGGCCAACCGGTCGTTGGTGTCGAAGCTGTGCTGGAGAATCAACGGCGCGCCGGTGGCATTGTTGATGGTCGTACCGTATTCCGTCGAGCGGCGGATCTCCAGCTGGTACGATCCGCTGACCGTCGCGCCCGTCACAAACTCGGGATTGTTGACGAAGGGCGAACTGGGAACGGTCGGATTCGACGCAGTCGCGCCGGTGAGCATTTCGCCGTGCTCGGCAAAGCCGATGATCACGTCATCAATGTGCACGCCCTCGGCGAAGGGACTGTTGTTGGCATCCCCGCTGTCGAAGGCAAACCGCACATGCACTTGGCCCTTCCCCGCGAAGGCGTCCAGAGACAAGCGAATCTGTCGCCAGGCGCCCGCATCGGACAGCCGTTTCACATCCGGGCCGGTTTCCGCAACGAGGCTGGAACCCAACAGGGCCTCGTTGCCCGCCGCATCGCCCACGTAGACGCGGAAGGCGTCGGGCCCGGCACCGCGGCTGTCCGTCTCCAGGAAGTAGTTGAAGTACAGCACGGGCTTGTCGGCGGCCGAGTACCCCTGCAAACTGAACTCGTTCGACTTCAAGCTGCCAGTGGCCCGCTGACCGATGTCGTAGTTGCCGACCCCTTCGCGGCCAAAGTAAAACGTCTGGCCGCCGTTGACCGGGACCGTCGTCACGGCAGGATGATCCTGCACCGAGACATGCAGCAGGTAGGTATCGCCCGTCTGCAGCGGGACCCCGGTGATGCCGCCGGGACTGCCCACCGAACCATGCCGCGCGACCCCGATCACGTAGGCCCCGGCTGCGGGAAAGGTGAAATCGAGCAACGCGTCCGTCGGTTGGTTGCTGCCCGCGTCCGCGATGAGACCCGGCAGGTTGTCGTTGCTCGCCAGCAGATTGCCGGCCGTGTCGTACAAGAACAGGATCGAGTCGAAGTTGCCCGCGGTCCCCACCGCGGGAACTCCATCAATGTCGAAGATGCCCCGGGCACCGGCGTGCGGGACTAAGAACGAGTAGTAGTTGAACGTTCCGCCCGCGTTCGTCGGGTCATTGGTGATACTGACGTGGGGCAGGGAGTTCGAAGTGTCCGTCCCGAGACCACCGATGTTGGGATTCGCTGCCAGGCTCCACACCACGCTTTCCAGGGTTTGCGCGGTGGCAATCGTCTTGTTCCCCAACGCTTGGTTCACCTGTCCCACACCCGCGGCATTGATCCGGCTACGATCGAAGGCCGTGTTCACGCCGTGGCCTGGCACAGCAGCTTCCCGGCTAGAGACGTGCCACAGATTCGCGGGGCTGGTAGTGGTACCCACGAACGCCGGATCGAGCAGCACCGGGACGACCGGCCCGGCCGCCGTCGAACCGGTGAAGCGGGCGCCCGCCGGATCGATGTGATCCTCCGCGATGCGGACCACCGAATCGATCGGCTCACGCCGCAGCAGGGGGTTAAAGGCCGGATTCAGTTGGGTGGCCAGGCCGCCCGGAGTCGCGGGAATGTACTCCGGAATCTGTTCCTGAATCGACTGGTTGGACGTAACGGCCACGAAGTACGTGCCTTCGGGCATCTCCACCGTGCCGATAAACGGATCCAATTTGCCCGCCGAACCGCGCGACAAGTCCTTCAATCCGGAAGGATCCTGCGAATTCGCCACGGGCAACCGTTGATCCTCCGCAATGTTCGAATCCAGGCCCGTCAAGATGGGCGTCCCCGTCGCATCGAATACGGTCAGGGACGTATCCGGGCGAGACAGACCGTCGGCGTAGTCCATGTCGAAGGTCAACGCCGCATGCTGCGGCGAAGGGTCGCTGACCATCGTGTGCTGCACGGTGAACTGGTAGAAGTCGACATCCGCGCCGGAACTGAGCGAACCGGCGATCGACTGCACAGCCCGATCGGAGGTCAAGAGATTCCCCAGATCTTGGGGCCGATTCTCTGGCACCGGG
The DNA here is from genome assembly GCA_026692885.1 of Planctomycetota bacterium. Next base: position 5,421 of record JAPLNJ010000719.1, read on the forward strand.
GACACCACGGCGTTCGACCGGACGAAATTGTTGTTATTGACGTTGTCCTCCGCCGCTTCGCCGAGCAGCGGGGAATGGCCTGGCAGGCCGTACGTCTCGATGCCGTTGGTCGCGTAGCGGATGTCCGCATACCGCACGGTCGAACCCGGCACCTCGCCCTGTTCCCGTAACCGCACTTGAAGGACGTAGCTGCCGGAGGTGAGACCGCCGGATAACTGGTTGGGATCCCGAAGTTGCGAGGCGGGGTCACCCTCGGCCCGATTGCTGCTGCGGACGCGGAATAGGAACGCAGTGCGCACCCCCGCAGCGCCCGGTACCACAATCCGCAAGCCCGCGTCCTTCGGATTGTCCGCCAGAAACTCTTTGGGTAGGCCCGACGCGTTCTGGGGCTGTAGGATTCGTGTAGATCAGGCTCGAATTTTGCGACTCCTCCAGCGAATCATCGGATTGGGCAATCAAACGCCCATTGGAGTCCAGGATGTCGATGACCGTGTCCAGCTTGTAATCGGTCTGGTTGATATCCAGCCAGAGTTCTGTGCCGGCCACCGCGGTAATGCTGTACACGGCAGCGTCGCTGGGGAAACTCAAGACGCTGTGGACTTCGAACCCCAGCCGCAGATTGTCGTCGCCGCCGGTCTCCGATCCCGCCAGATCGCCCAGGAACTGCGCGGTGGCTTGGGTGGGAGTCTGGCTGGTCTGCGTCGCGGCCGGCGTGGGCCGCTGCATCACAATCTCGACATTGCGGTCGTTGGTGAACTGATCGAGGCGGACGCTGCGCCAATACGGCGCGTCATCCGGCTCGGACAAGGGGTAGGTGGCAATGCCGTTGTTATTGCTGTCGGTCTGCGGCGTGCCATCGGGTTGCAACCCGGCCCCCACCGTATCGTCGTGAATCGAGGTCAAAACCACGGGGAATCCAGGTTCACCGATGATGTGCATCGTGCCACCGACGCGATCCTCGATATCCAGCTCCCGCCCGGTGGCCGTGAAGCCGGCGCCGGTGTAGGGCTGATTACCGTAGGAAAACGGGCTCCCGGCGGCCAAATTGTAGGCGTTGTTGACATTTGCAGCGCCCTGCAATTTGACTACCAGACTCTCCGTGGGGCTGCTTTGCAGCCGCAGGCTGCTGTCGCTGTGCGAGTCCTGGACCCGGATTTCATCGTACAGGAAGTGCACGATGTCCGTATCGTCCCAGACACTGGCGGTCGAGAGGGTTACCCCGCGCGTGACCAGGCGACCATAGTTCACGTCGGTCACCGGGAGGATGTTGTTGATCCCGGCCGTCCGGATCTCCAGCCCGTTCGTGCCGTGGGTCCCGGTGGGATTGAAGGGCTGCCCGGCGGCATTCAAAGGAGCGTTATCCGCGATCCGATTTCCGCGGATCAACGGTCCTTGGTTGTCTCGATACTGCGTGAAGACGTCCAGGGAGCCGGTCATGCGACCCGGGTCGGGCACGTAGTCCGCAGTCAATGCATCCGCATTGATGTTGATGGCGACATCATCGTTGTTGCGAATGATGTTGTTCACGATCACCGGCTGCCCGCCCTGAACGAAAATCGTGGAGGGCGCATTCGAACCGCGCCCGAACCGCGTCGCGGGCCCCTGGCCGCCCATGCCGTTCGCATTTTGCTCGATCACACTGTTGGCGATGCGCGCCTCCGCCTGACGGAGCTCGATGACGTTGAAGCCTTTGAACGTACTCTCGATCTTGACATCATTGCCGCCCCCGTAGGCCACGTAGGCATGGTCTAGATTCAGCTTGCCCAGCGGACTGACAAACAGCCCGCCCCAGTCGCCGCGTTGGGGATTGCTATGGTTCGGGCCGGCGTCGTTGTTGGTATCAAACGAGCCGCTACCGCCGTACCGGTCATCCAGCTTCGAGGTGAAAATCACCTCTTGACCGGCGTTGCCCTCGGCGATCAATTGCGCCCCGAAGGAGACCTCGATCCGTGAACCTTCCAGCTTGACGACGGTGCCTGGATCGATTTTCAACCTCGCGTTGGGGCGGGCGCGAACCACGCCCAGCAGCACGGGGTCCAAAGTGATTGGCGCGCCTTGGGCATCCTTGGTCAGCGTTCCGCCGTCGGTCAGGGTCGTCGTCCCCGGACCGACTTCGCCGACCAGCTTGTACGGGCCAACCCCGCCGACATCACTCCGATAGATCTGTTGACGGAAACCCGTAGGGGTCGTCGGCAGGCCAGCGATGTCGACCACCTCGACGTGCGTGGCATCGACTGCCGGCGGCACGGTCACGTCGAGGGTCGCATCGGACGCGGGTCCAGGCCGACCAGTGGCGTCCACGAGCACGACGCGATAGTTGTAGTCACCCGGCGAAATGCCGGGAGGACCCGCGGGTGTGATCGCCACGCTGCGCACCACGAAGGGGGCTAAGGCGCGTACCGAAGGCGGATCCCGCTCCAAAAGTCGCGTCGCAGCCTGGAGCCGGTCCACGAACGAGGAGTCGCTGGGATTGATCTGGGTGACCAGCCCGAACGGGCCAAACTGACTTAACGCCGTATTCCATTGGCTGCGGTAGATCCGTCGAGCCACGTAATCGCTGCCTGCGGGAATGGTGGGCAGGTAGTCCAGGCTGATCGAACCAGGCGCCGTCAGGGTCGCACTTTGCGTGGCTTCGGAGGGACGGCCTTCGAAACCGTTACGATCCACGAAGACGACTTTATAGGCGTAGGTCCCCACAGGGACTTGACCACCGCTGCCGGCGGCCACGGACACCAGGTCGATCTCTGGACGGGTTTCATCCAACAGGGGCACGCCCACCGTGCCCTCGATCGCCAGATTCTCAGCGATGACGTGCGTGATGTCGGTGTCGTCAAAACGAGCCGGCACCGTCAGCGTCTTGACTTCGGTGCCCGCGGGCGTCTGGATCCGAATGAACAACCCATTGATCGAATTGCCGATCAGCGAGTTGTTGTGGATTTCGGGGCCTACGCGCTGATAGTCCGACGTGAAGGGATTCGCCAATTGATAACGCGGCGCATGGAAGTTCGTTTCCTCGAAGCTGTCGGGATCCGCCGAGATGGCGGAATCGGCGCTCTTGGTGATGGAATTGAACGTCAGGGTCGGCCGCATGCCGAACACCTCGATCGGGGTGACAATCTGCTGAACTCCGTCGATCACCACCTGCCCGCTGCCTCCATAGCGGATGTCGGCGTGATTGACGTAGTTCAGGAAGATACCTTGGTCCTCGGCGTTGTACCGCGACTCGGCTTTGTCCAGGTCGGCCCGGAATACGAGGCCACCCCAGTCACCCGCGCCGGGCGTCGTCGGCGGCAGATAGGTGTCGCGGCCAATGGTCTCATCGAGCCAGGAAGTGAAGGTCACGCTCTGCTGAGGCGTGCCTAGGACCTGCAGGGAGCCGCCGCTGTGGTCCACGCTCAAGGACGAACTGCCCACCCCGATGCTCGAACGCCGGAGCTTGAAAATCGCCCCGGCATCGATCATCACCGTGACGCCCTGGGGGACGGCCATGGTGTCTCCGTCGGTCAGCACGGGAGTTCCGCCCAACAGGCCAAAGCCGATTTCATAGGCAAAGTTGTCCTTCAGGGTCAAGGGATTCCCGTCGGCTCCGCCGTTGCCTTCGATGCGCACGATGTCGCCCGGAACCGCCGCGGCCAGGGCCACGGAAAGGTTGTCGAACGGCTTCGCCAACGAACCATCGAGATTGGAGCCCGACGTCTTGTCCACGAAAATTGTCTTGCCGAGCAACTGCACCCCCTGGGTGTCCGGACTGAGGGCGGTGACCCGATCGCCGCGGAGTTGGAGCGTCGCCCCAACGGCGGTGGCGTAGACTCCGAAACCCGCGGCGTTGATGGCGTTGCCCAGCGTCATCGCCAAACCGTCGGGTAGCGTGGCCACCACGCCCACGTCGAACGGGATGCTCGTCGCGGTTGGGTCGACAAGACCATTTCCCAGACTCACTTGGTCGAACTCAAACCGCCGCACCTGCCCGGCGCCGTCCGTCAAGGTGAGCGTCTGGCCGTCTACGTACCGATTGCCGTCATCGGTCACTTGGATGGTCCGCTGCAGCGGCCGGGTCTGGAACCAGAAGTTGTAGACACCGCCGGGGACGCCATCGGCATCGCCATCCAAAGCCGTGCCAGGACGGTTCTCGGCGGCGCGGTCCAGATCGCGGATGACGTCGTTCTCGTCGACCTGGGGACGGAAGTTCAAACGCACTTGGTAGGAACCCTCGGTGGTTCCGCCGAAGCCTGTGTCCTCAATGGTGGGATTGAAATTGGTGTTGCCTTTGGAGGTCACACCGAGATAGTACGTACCGGAAGTCAAGTCGAGACTGACGAACGAATCCGTGCCGTAATAGTCGTCGTTCCGGGCGATCAACTGGCGGTTGGAACCGGTGACGACGCCGTTGTTGTCAGTCATCGGCACTTCCTGGTACAGCGAGAGGACCGCGTCCAGCAGGCTGGCGTTCGGCTGACGCTGGGCAAACACCTCGGCGGTGAACAGACCGTGCTTTGGCTCGTCTAGGTTCTGATCGTTCAGGTTGATCTCGAAGCGGTACAGGTCGATATCGTTGCTGGTCGGTGGATGCAGGTATTGGCCGTGCAGGATGTCCGCGTTCCCAGGGAAGATCGGCTCGGGGTCGGGAACATTACCCCCGGCCTTGTTGAAGAAGCTATCCAGGGATTCCGCGTACGTTTCGATGTTGTCAAAGGACATCAGGTTCGAGGGCGGCAGATCATTGGCCCGACCCAAGCCCAGGGTAAAGCCGATTCCGACCATGGCCCGGGTGAACCAGTCACCGCCGTAGTCTTCGTTCCAGCGCCGCTGGCTGTCCATGATCACCATGCCGTTGGCGTAGGTCGGATCGACGCGGACGATGAAGCCGTAGTTTGTGCCGCCCCCAGCCAGCCCCGCGTGATTGATCACGGTGGGGTCGTTGGGGTCCAGGGCCACGGGATCGCCGGTGACGAACGTCAACCCCTGATCCGCGGTCTCCAGGAACTGGACGCCCAACTGCTGACTCCACAACTGGACCGCCTCGCGCACGCGTTGCTTTTGTTTCTCGCTGATCGCGTTGGTCAGCGACTGGCCCCGTGAATCAACGCCGTAAATCTGGCGGAAGTTGTACAGGATGGTGGTCAGCCCAGGCGTTTGGCTCGGCCCGAAGGCGGGATTCACGTGTTGTTCGAAACCGTCCCCGAGCGTGGCGGAAACCACCCGATGTCCCGGCTCGTCCTGGCCCCCGGGCAAATCCACAGGGAACACTTGGGCATCAATGGACGACGCGAGCAATAGGTTCTGCGCGGTCAATTGCCCCAATTCGCTGGCGGTGTCGAAACTCGATCCCAGGCCGACCAACTGCAGATGCTGAACCGTGCTCCCCGTGATCGGGGTGCTGCCGACCCCAGTGACCGACACGGTGAGCAGCTTGGCCGCCGCGGCCTGCAGGGCGGCCGCCAGCTGATCGGCCGTGGTCCCCGCCGTGGTCCCCGTGCCACTGGTGTTCAACACGATCTGTACGTCCTGCCCACTGACCGTTACGGTCGGAGGCTTGGGGACGCTGGCGACGTCCACGCCCAGCGCTGCTTGGCTGAAGTTCAGGTTCACCGACTGGGCGAAGTCGGCCACGGCCGTGAACACCAGGGTGACTGCATTACCGGTACCGAAATCCGAACTCGCCTGAGCGACCGACGACTGCGTTGGCGGAGCGATCGGAGGCGCCGGTAGAGCTTCGTTCGTGCCGACTCGCAAGCGGAATGTCCCCGGACCGAGCAAGGTGCCGGGATCCTGAAGTTCGTCCAGATTCTGGGCGAACGTCAGCGTCGCCGTATTAGCGATCGGATCGTAATCGACTTTCTGCGGGAGGATGGTCACGTCGTCCGTGTTCTGCACCGTGTCCCTGGTCAGGATCAAACGATAGAAATGCGGATGGTCGGCGGAACGCACCGTGGGCTGATTGGCCGCGTCGTGTTCGATAAACAAATCATCGTTGTTGAAATACACCACAATCTGATTCCGCGACTGGCTGAGGATCGTGTTACGCGAATTGGCGGGATCGGGAATCCGCGTGATCGGCTGCGGTACGACGGCTACCACTTGCGGTCCGAGAGCCAGGCGGAAATCGACGACCTGGCGGCGGAGACCATTGTCCACATTGTCGTCCGTCGTGTCCTCGAAAGCCTGAGCACGCGTATTGCGGAGAGCCGTCAGGCCACGAGTTGGGTCGTCGACACCAAACAACTCGATCCGATACCAGTCGTTCGGCAAGGTCTCGGCGAACCGCACAATCACCTCATTCTGGTTGGGCGCGTCGGCCACCGCCATGTAGCCAGTCGTGGTACTCGGAGTCACAAGCACGTCGTTGCTTACGAGCCGCAGCGGCGAGTAGTTGATCACCGGAGCAGCGATGTTGGCAGCGGGGTTTCCAGAAGCAATGGCCGCCGTGAGCACCGCCGCGGCCGACAGATTCGCGTTAATCGCGGTGACCAACTGGTCCGCCGTCGTCGGCTTCACCGTATTCGTATCCAGGTCGACGCTGACGGTCGTGCCCGCGACCGTAATGATTGGCCCGGCGGCTTTGCCCGTGGCAAGGTGATCGCTCTTCGTGAACAACAACGAGATATTCTGATCGTCGTTGTTCACGGCCGTGAACTGCACCGTGACCGGTTTCGCGGTCGCGGCCGTGTTGAAGTCCGTTACCGCGACGCCACCGAAGGTCGCATCCTGGTTGCTGCGGAGGATGCGAATTCCCGACAGGGTGGCCGAATCGATCTGCTGATTCTCGTCGAACCGGAACCTCAATTCCCGCGGTGCGATATCGCGAACGCCGGTCCCGTCCAAGGGTAATAACGCCCCGCTGTTCGGCTGAATGCCGGCCAGCACCGGTCCGACGGTCGCCAACAACATGCGGGCCTCCAAGGGCTCCAGGAGCAATTCGCGCCGTGCGGCCCGCTGTTGCTTCCCCCGCCGCTGCTTGCGAGCCTTGTTCGAACCTGTGGCCGATGACGAAGAATTCCGGATGAACATGAACAAGCCCTCAATGATATTTTCCGTCTTCCCTTGGGTGCGCACTTCAACCATCCTGCGCAGCCATTTAAGACACTATCGGTATGCCGATCGAGATTAGCTGAGCACTAATCTCATGGGACGGCAAGATCAACCTAAGGTTCGACTGACACACATCTTTCAACGATTACAAACGCTATCTCGGGCAGCTCAAGACAATGGCGACTTCACTGACTATTGCCGCCGGCACACGCAGCCCGACGGAATAGTGCGCTCAGGCGGAATCCTCTGCATGATCCGACCCTAACCAAAACTCAGCGCAGACGATGTAAAGATGGCTCGAACCACGGAAAAGTTCCTCGCTTGGGCCGTGAGCGAGTTCTCGTCTAACCGCATGCGGTTGGCATTGGCTCGTTTAACCGCACGCCGTAGGCACGCGCGGGACTTGGGCGCGACCCCGATACGTGGGCTGACCCACGCGCGTGCCTACGGCGTGCGGTTAAACGAATTGCGTGCTCGTTCCCAAGCTCCTGCCCGAAAACGCTCTGGCTTGCCGGCTCTGCCGGCCACACGCGAGGCGGAGCCTCGTGACCCGAGTCTTGTCAGGCCGGCCAGATGTCTAACGCACTGGCCCCAACGCCCATTCTCTTCGAATATCAAAGTGAACGGAAGACCTCATCGACAGACGTCTCGGTGCCCCGCACATGGTGCAGTCCGTCGGTGATCTGAGTGAGCGACTCGTCCCCATCCCAAGCGTCTGTGCTCCAGTCGTCGAAGGCCGAACTGGTCTGCGGCTTGGCCAGCGCCACCGCGGAGAGCCGTTTCAGCGAGGCGACCGGGACAGCGGTGTCCTGGCTGACGGCGGAGACGTTCTGCACGAGGAGCGGACCAAACGGCAGGCTGGTCAAGCCGGCCTGCGGAGCTGACGCGGCCGACACGCCGTTCCAAGACGCGGCGCTGGCTACGCCGAATCCGGCGGTGTCTGGCAGCGCCGACGACCCACTTGCCGGTGAGTTGACCAGGGCTGCCTCGCCTTCGCCACCCAGCCCCGGAGGAGTGTTGAGCACAGTGATCACGTACAGCACATCGTCACTCATGCAGTTCCCATCCCCCGTGGGATCGAGGTACGGAGGAATAGGCCCCTCTGGCGGCAACGGCAAGGGTGTCGTCTTATTGGGGTAACTATTGATGTAGTTGATGAGCACCAGGACATCGATCGGCGAGGTGTACCCATCACCGGTGACATCGGCGTACCGCGCCGGATTCGGATTCCGGTAACGCGGCACGCCGGTAACGATCACCGTCACGGTACCTGTTCCAATGCCACTTCTTGGATACGCGTTGTCGGTGACTTGGTACGTAAACGTGTCTTCGGTGGTCGCGCCCACGGCCAGCGATTGGAGTGTGAGCGACTGCCTGGGATCGTAGGTAAGAGTACCGTTGGCGAACAGCTGGACGGACGCGCCCTTGACGCTGATTAGCGTTTGCGCCACGACCGTCACGGCGCTGCCCTCCGGGTCACTGTCATTCACCAGCAGGCCCGGGGCAGCGACCTGGAGTACTTGGTCCGCTTTGGTGCTGTACCTGTCGGGACCAGCGACGGGCGGCGAGTTCAGCCGGCTGACCGTGATCGTCACGGTGGATGGCGGCAGGGAGGACAGACTGCCGTCGTTGATCGTGAACGTCACCGTGCGGGTCTGAGAACTCGGATTGGAACTCGTGTTCCGGTACGTCACGGACTGCAGGAATGCCTGATAGTTCGCCAGGGTATCCGTTCCGGTCAGCGTCAGTGTGCCCGTCGTAGGATACCAGGTTCCCCTACTGGCCTCCAGCAGGTCTTCGCCACTGTGGTAGCTGTCCGCCGTGATCTGCACGGTTGCGCTCCCCAGCGTGGCATTGTCCACGTCGCTGACGGATGCCGCGGCGGAAATGGCAATGGCGGGATCCTGCTGGACATAAACGAAAGTCCCTTGGATACCCGCCAACACGGGCGGATCGTTCACCGCCTTGACCGTGATCTTACGCGTCTGGACGTTGCTGCTCAGACTGCCGTCGTTCACGGTGAACGTCACGGTCCGCTGCGCCTCGCTCGGATTGCTGCTAAGATTCTCGTACTTCACCAATCGCAAGGCTCTCTGGTAATTGACCAGCGATACCCGCGAACTGCTCCCGCTCAGGGTCAACGTCCCGCCCGTCGCATCCCACGACCCGGTGATCCCGAACGAGTCTGCGAACGCGAGCAGATCCTCGCCGCTCTGGTAGCCGGTCGCGATCTGGACCGTGGCATAGGACAAAGTCGTGTTGTCCGGATCCGTGGCCGTCAGGGAAGAAGTGATCACCGTGGCCGGATCTTTCTCCTGGTATGGCAAGGTGGCGGTCTCCATCCCGGCCAGCACGGGCGGATCGTTCACGGGGGTCACGGAGATGGTCCGCGACAGCAGATTACTGTCCGCCGTGCCGTCGTTCACCTGGAAGCTCACGATTCGGGGGGCCGAGGACGGGTTGAGGCTGGTGTTCCGGTACGTCACGGACCGCAAAAATTTCTCATAGTTCAACACGATATCCGTTCCGGTCAGCGTCAGTGTGCCCGCCGCGGCATTCCAGGTTCCCCTGCTGGCCTCCAGTAGGTCTTCGCCGCTGTGGTAGCTGTCCGGCGTGATCTGCACGGTTGCGCTCCGTAGCGTGGTATTGTCCACGTCGCTGACAGTTATCGTTTGCGTGATCGGCGTGAGGGGCGTGATGAGCTCCTCCTTCTCGGTGTACGTCTTCGGCCCGCTCTCGATGCCCGCCAACACGGGCGGCGTATCGTCGTTGACCACCGTGATCCTGCGGGTTGCCGTAGGGGGGGCATTGGATGCGGAGCCGTCGTTCGCAGTGAACGTCACCTGCCTCGGGAGCGTGTTGGGATTGTTGCTGGTGTTGTGGTACAGCACCCGCCGGAAGGCTGCCTGATAATTCGCCAACGTATCCGGCCCGCTCAACGTCAGCGTTCCACTCGCGGCGGTCCAGATTCCCTTGATCGTGGCTGTATCGACGAACGACAGCACATCTTCCAACGGGAAATAATAATAATTGGGGGGGCTGAGTTGGAATTGGACCGTGCCGCCGACCAACTGCGTGCTGTCGGGATCGCTCAGTATCAGCGTGCTGGTGACGGGCTTGGCCGCTTCGGCCTCGGTGTACTTCAGATTCTCCGTCTCAATCAACGTGAAGGCGGGCGGATCATTCACCGGCGTGACCGTGATCGCACGCGTCTGGACGTTGCTGTTCAGACTGCCGTCGTTGACCGTGAACGTCACCGTGCGGGGGGCTGAACTCGGGTTGGAACTCGTGTTCCGGTACGTCATGGACTGCAGGAATGCCTGATAGTTCAACACGGTATCCGTTCCGGTCAGCGTCAGTGTGCCCGTCGCGGCATTCCAGGTTCCCCTGCTGGCCTCCAGCAGGTCTTCGCCGCTGTGGTAGCTGTCCGGCGTGATTTGCACGGTTGCGCTCCGCAGCGTGGTATTGTCCACGTCGCTGACAGTTATCATTTGCGTTTGGTTGGTAAAAAGTCTGGCGGGATCACCCTTCTCGGTGTACGCCGCCGGATCGCTCAGGATTACCTCTAACGCTAGCACCGGCGCGTCGTTAACGGCCAGGATCGTCAGCGGAATGGTCTGGCTGTCCTTCAAGGAGGCGCCGGGGTTCGACGGGCTGTTCGGTCCCGTGTTCCCGTGGTCCTCGACGGTGACCACCAGATAGAGGCTCCCGTTGTAGTTCGGCGTCGGGACGAAGTGCAGTCCCTTTGCATCCAGCAGGGTGGTCGAGATCTTCACGGGCGAACCGGACAACGTGACATCCGGGGTACCGTTGCCAACCAGCAACCCGTTCGTCAGGTTGATGCCATTCGGGATTGTGGTATCGACCCAGAGCTTCCCGGCGACGGTCACCGGGGTGATACCGGACGCGTCGGTCAGCCGCAGCCGCACCGTGACCGCCTGCTTGGGGTCGACAGGGGCCTCGTCGGCATCCACGTCCGTGACCTTGATCGGGATGTAGTAGTTCGGGTCATCTTCGTTCAGCGTCAGGCTGGTCGGAGCCTGGAGCAGCGGCGCGTCGTTGACCGGCGTGACCGAGATGCTGAACGAGTCCGAGGGCGTCGTCGGTACACCCTGGCCGTAGCTGCCCTGATCGTCAACCAGGACCGTGATCACTTCCTGACCTCTCCAGTTGTTGAAGTCCTGATCGCCGCGGTACACCAAGCCTGTGGCGTTGGCCAACGTGGTGTTGATCAGGGCGGGCGTCGCGGTGAGGACCACCTCGCGAGTGCCGTTGCCTACCACGCTGCCCGCGGTCAAGCCAGTCGGCACGTCGATGCGCACGGTGAGTTTGCCAAACTGGGCACGGAGCGTGACCTGCAGCGTGGGGACGGAAGGCGCATCCAAGGGGTCACCGACGACAATCCGCCCCAACGGCAGATTCGTGTCCTCGAGCACCGTTTTGGTCGTCACGCCGCTGAGGTCGACCGTGGGCGGATCGTTGACCGCGAGCACGGCAATCGTGACTACGCGGGTGACATCTTGTCCGGTGCTCCACTGCGTCAGATTGTCGGGGTCATATCCCGTATGGCCCTGGTCATTGACCGTCACGGTCAGGTCGGCCGGACCATAGTAGTAGTCCGTCGGAATGAACGTCAGGCTGTCCAGGACCGCTTGGACTTCCACCTGTGTGCCCTGGAAGGACAAGGTCGCGTCCAAGGTCCCGTCGCCGGTCGTAAAGACGAACGTGCCCAGCGGGCTGGGTGGGGTCACGGTCAAGACGCCATGCGTCGCGGTCAGGGTGACGGCCATTTGTGCCGTGGACGACTGTTCGGCGAGGTCCACGTCAGCGGCAGTGATCCGCTTGCCCACAGTGCCAAACTTCAATTGGTTATCCGGCCTTACCGGGGCGTGTTCATAGACCGACTGGACGACCAGAGGCACCGTCAGCACGGGCGGATCGTTGATCGGGTCGACCGTGATTGTCAGGGTAGACGGGGTCGAGGTCGCGTTGCCGCCGTTGGTGGTATCTCCGTCGTCATGCAGTTCTAGCTTGAGATAGGCGATCCCGTTCTTATTGGCGGCCACCTGGAAGCTCAACTGGCCGGTGGTGGCGTTGATCGTCGGCTGGACGATGAAGTCCGCCGCTGTCAGCGTGCGGGGGAAGAACGGGGGAAGGGGGACAGGAGGAGCGGGTGGTGGCAAGAACGTGACTATGAAATTCAGAGCCTGGATGCTCTCGTCGACTGCGGTCGGGGGGCCTGCCAGCATCTGAGTCGCCCAACTGTCACGGACTTGGAGACCGGCGTCTTCGTACACGACGATGGGATTGGTCCCCGGCGTGAAGGTCGGCGGATCGTTGACCGGCGCGACCGTGATCGTGACCGTCTTGCTGACCGACGCGAAGGCTTGGTCCGTCGCCGTTACGACCAGCTCGCCCTTACCATTCCGGTCTTGCAGGAACTGCAACGTCAACTGCGCGCCCTGGAGTTGGTAAGCCACCGGCAGGGTCGTCGCCAGCTGAATCGGCGCATAGGTTCCGAGGCCGCCTTGCGTGAGATCCTGCGCAGGGTTTCCGCGGAGGATCGCGGCGCTGACCAACAGTTTCGCCTGTAGGTCCAAGTTGATCGCATCCACCCATTGCTTGGCCGTGGTGGGGTTCGCGGCGTTCGTGTTGAGATCGACGGTGATTCGGCTGCCGCGGACCGACACGCTGGGTCCGCTGGCGTCGCCGTGATCACTGTCCGTGACGGCCACCACGATTTGGTTCCCGGCCAGGCCTGACTGCACGGCTTCCAGCCGCACATGGACCGCGCCCTGCGTCCCCAGATCCGTCACCGCGGTAGCAAACCCATTCAGGGTGACCGTATAGGTCGGGAAGTCGCCGTTCCCGTTGGTCTGGTCTAGGTCGAAAAAGTTTTGAGACAGATCGTACTGGGAAGACTGGTTCGAGGCATTGTCTTCCAGAGCCGAGATCGAAGTTGGGAGCGGGGGCAGCGCCGGAGGTGCAGGAATCGCCGGGGAAACGAGCAACTCCGGAGGCGTGTTGGTCATGATGCGGAGGCGGTAGTCTTCGACCTCTCCACCCACGCTCAGCCCGTAGGCCGCCAGTCCGCCGCCCTGGCTGAGCCGGAACCTCGTGTACGTATAGAATGGTATCTGCGTCTCATCGACGCTCAACGGCGTGGTGATCGTCAGCCGGTTCTCCCCGGTCAGAACCGGTTGGTTCGCGAAGACTTGCTCGTCCGAGTCGAATCGGCCGTTGTTATTCCAATCGACCCAAGCGTCCAATAGACCGTAACCGGAAGCCGTCACCGTGATCGGCGTCGCGACCCCCACGGCGAACACGCCCTCGAAACGGACCCCGTCCTCGTCAGCGGGATTGTCCAGCCTCCGGTCGGCCGGCAGCAGAGACACGCGGGTGCCCGACGTGCTGACCATCAGACCTTGCAGCCAGCCTGCGTCAAGCGAGTCTTGGACCGCCGTAGCGATCC
>JAPLNJ010000720.1 GCA_026692885.1 Planctomycetota bacterium
GCTTTTCCGGTCCTTTCACCCTAATCTTTCGCCCTAATCTTTCGCCTTAATCTTCCTCCGGCTGCCTGGGAATGGAGGGAGAGATTAGGGGGAAAGATTAAGGCGAAAGATTAGGGTTCCGGCGAAGCCGGCTAGGTTCAGTGACTCACGCCAAGGCGCAAAGACGCCAAGCGGACACGGAGCATGGTGCGTGTGCCGGGGCGGTCTCAGCCGTGTTGCAGCGGGTGCGACTTGGCTGACTCCACACGGCTGACACGACCCAGCCGCTCTTGGCGCCTTGCCCGTAGGTCGGCGTTTCCAGGCCGATCAGGACGGTCTTGGAAGACCATCCTACATTGAGTCGGGTAAGTTATTTCCTGCCGCTCGCCTTATGCTCAAGGCCAAGCCCTGCCGTTCCGCCTCACCCCGTCCCCGACAACTGACCACTGACCACTGACAACTGACCCCGACTACTCTTCCGCCCTGAAAGGGCAGCCACATAACAGCCCAGCGGCACAGCGACGCGGCGACAGCCGCAGAGCGACGCCCTGGGTACAGGGTCGATTCGGCACGGTAGCCCTGAAAGGGCGGAACAAAACGGTTCACCCCGGACATATCGTTCGATGCGGCCAAGGCTTGTTTCGCCCCTTCAGGGCTGGTGTTGTCCATCCGCTCAAAACCCAGGGCGGCGCTACGCGGCTACGCCGCTCCGCTCTTCCCTGGGCTGATTTGTGGCTGCCCCGTTGGGGCGGAAGACCTTCGCCGCGCTCGCGATTCCAACCAGAATGGGAACCACGGATCACACCGATGACACGGATGGGGAGTGTTCTGCAATGATCCGTGTTATCCGTGGCTAAAATCCCCTCCTTGCCTTCCGGGTCGGTCTGAAATCTCAAATCTGACATCTGCAATCTCTAATCCCCGCGGTGACGGTGAGCGGCAAGGCGCTAGCCGCCGGTGAAGACTGGCCGCGTTTTCTCGCCTCGCTTTCGACCAACACCCGCAGCCTACCGCCACGCTGGTACGTAGTCGACAGTCCGCACGACAGGGGGATGCAGACAGGGGGAACCACCGCTGATGCGAACGGAAAGCGAGTCTGCAACCGTGCGCGACCAGGGAAATCCTGTCTGACCAATATGAAAAAGGTTCCTGACACCTTTTCAGGTCTCGACCAACACCCGCAGCCTACCGCCACGCTGGTACGTCGTCGACAGTCCGCACGACAGGGGGATGCAGACAAGGGGAACCACCGCTGGCACGAACGGAACGCGAGTCGGCAACCGTGCGCGACCAGGGAAATCCTGTCTGACCAATATGAAAACGGTTCCTGACACCTTTTCCGGTTTCACCCCGTCCCCGACAACGGACAACGGACAACTGCCCAAGAACGCAAAGCGGCCGGGGAGAAATTCCCCGGCCGCTGTTGCTTTGACGCGTGAATTCTCGCCGCTGTCGGCGGCGAGAACTTCATGCGGTTAAGCTCAGTTCTTCAAATCTTCCAAGCCAACCCGGCTGACCGAGTCCAGGACGCCGGTGGTGGCGTACAGGAACCAGTCGGTCTTCGTCCCCGTGCTGCCGAACAAATAGTCGCGAGTAGCGTCGTCCGGGAGTACAGAGAAAACGTGGCCGTCGCTATCCTGCTGGGACAAAATTGAGAGACGTGCGGCCAGTGCAGTAGCACTAGGAGGAGTCCCATCAACAACATTCTTCCAAAGACCAACGATTGCCTTGAGCGCATCGTCATGCGCCGTCGACTGATCATCGAAAGATGTCTTAGCGGCGATCATGATGTCGCCAGCAGCGGCGTACAGGTAATCGGCGCCTTCGCCACCAATCAACAAGCTACGGACGGTTCCACCGTAAAGGATGTCATTTCCTCCCTCGCCGAGCAGAACGTCATTACCCAATTGCGAATACAGAACGTCGGCATCTGCGCCACCACGTGCCAAGTCGTTACCGGCCCCGGTGTAGATCGTGTCAGCCCCCGCTCCGCCATCAATCCAATCGTCACCGTCACCGCCATCGATCAGATCCTTGCCGGCTCCGCCGGTCAGGATATCCTTCCCGTTCAGACCATAGATCGTGTCGTCTCCGATGCCACCGTCGAGGATATCGATGTTGGAGGCACCGCCAGCGCCGGCAACGCCAGCGCCGGACAAGTAATCATTTCCGGCTTCGCCATGGAATTCACAGTTGTTGTTGGTTACCGTCGTCGAGGTCACCGTGACTCGATCGTTCCCTGCTCCGGCCCATGCGATCAACGTCCCGATCGAGCCGTAGGTACCGCTCGATGGATACACCGTAGTCCCGACCTTCACCGTGAATGCGTTGAGACTGTCAATGCCAACTTCCGTGAACGTGATGACATCATTGCCGGTCGTGCCTTGGACGTAGAGGTCACCGGTGGTGAGTACCGGTTCACTCAGGCCGTGAATGTGACTGAAGTCTTCAATGCTGGTCCATGCCACTAAGCCGAAACCGGTTGCACGGGCCGAACCAGTCTGGGTCGCTGCAATCACGATCGGACCTGCGGCCGAGGCGAAGTTCAGCATTATCGTGTCGGTAATACCCGCGCCGATCGTGCCGCCGCCGACCGTGAAGTTGGTCGTGGCACCGTGCTGGTAGTACTCGCTCAAGTCGATCGTATCGCTGACGGAACCCATGTTCAGCGTCACGTTTTCCAGCCCGGTGTAGGTCAAGTACACATCACCTGCGACGCCGATGAAGAAATTGTCCGATGCGCCTGCCCCAATCCTACCGCCCGTGGCCGTGGTGACGTTGTCCAGCGTTACGTTGGTGGGGTCTGTTTCGCCGCTATCCACCAGCGTCAGGCTATCGATCCCTGCGGCGCCGACGATCGTAATTTTCGACAACACGTTCAAGACGGTACCGGTAGTATCGCCGTCGCTGTCGACGGTAAACGTATCGTTTTCCGGCCCGCCGTTGACCTGGATCGCGGCGGGAGTGGTCAAATCGCTCGCCAATTGTCCATACAGATTCGCCGTGCCTCCCGCCAAGTCGGTACTGCCGGCGTCCACGGAGAGGGTCAAACTGCCATTGGCATGCACGTGAGCCGTTGTACCCACGGTCAGGTTGTCCCCCGCCGAAAGGTCGATCGTGCCGCCGACCGCGGTCACGGTTGCATTGACAACGACATGGTTGGTTATGATGGCAGTTTCCGGCGATACCAGATTCACGTTGCCCGCGGTACCCGCGGCCACCGCGCTGGAGACCGTCAGCGTGCCGTTCTCGGTGCGCACGTCGATGTGCCCAGCGGTCGTCGACACGCCTGTGACGGCGGTAGTCGTGATCAGGCTAGTGACCGTCCCGATCGTCAGGTCCCCGCCCACCGTATCTTCATTGACATACACGTTCGTCCCGGCTGCGGCCGCCACGTTCGTGGCTTGCGTGTCGATAGCCGTCACCCCGGCGGCACCCCCAACGCTGCCAGCGACCGCCACCAACGTCACGTCCGTGGCAATGATGTAGAACGTCGCCAACGGCTGCGTGATGCTGCCACTGGCTCGGATATCCACCTGGTCGTCCAACGCGGTCACGCTGGCGTTCAGCTCCACGTCGTGCGACACTGTCGTGGCGGTCCGGGCGTCCAGGATCACGTTCCCGTCGGTGCCAGCCGTGACCACCTGATCCACCGTGATCGAACCCTCCGTGGTGGTCAGCGTGATGTTGCCGGCGAACGTCGTCAAACCAACGATGTCAACCTCATCCGTGGTGATCGTGCCGACCGTCACGTCGGTCAGTTCGTTCAGTACGATGGCACCCGTCCCCGTGACCCGCGCAGCCAACGTCGTGGCACCCGTCTCCACATTGAAGCTAGTCGTGGCCCCCACGCCAAGGACCGCGTTAAAGGCCAGCGAAGTCTCCGTCACCGTCCGGCCTGCTGCGTCGGCATTGATCGCCGCGCCCGAACTGATGACCAGCACGCTGGTCCCGCTGGGTGATACGTCACCATCGATTGTCACCGCCCCGCTGGCCACGTGATCCCCCGTCGGCGCACGATAGCCGATTTCCACCCGAGCGGCCGTGATCTTGTCCAAGTCCACATCCGCAACGCCGAAGTTATCGGTGCCTGTCCCGATCTTGATCTCCTTGGCCGTCGTCGGCCCGATATGCACCTCGCTGGCCCCCGCGTCGATCGTGCCTAACCCCGACGTCAGGTCGAAATCACCCGCGTCGATCTCGATCCGCGCATCGTTCGTGGTGGCATTGCTCGACAGGCTGGCGTCCGCGTCGCTTATCGTGAACGTGCCCGTACCGTCCGCGTCCTTATCCGCATTGATATCGATCAGGCCCGCCGTGCCTCCCGTGATGCTGGTGAAGTCGGAATTCACCGCATCCAAGGTCACTCCGGCCGTGGCATTCACTTCGATCTCCCCGCCACTGCTGGTCACGCTGTTGCTGGCCGTCACCGCTCCGGCAGTCGCCGTAAGCGTGATCTTGCTGCCAACCCCCGTGCTCGATACGGCGCCACCTGTTGCGTTCAGCGTCAGGTCCGTACCTGCCGTCACGGTCAACACACCGGTGGCCGAGGTGTTGTCGAACGAGGACGAGTTGACCGTCACCCTACCCAATATCAATCCGTCCGTGTCCGCCACTGCCAAGACGCCGCTGGCAGCCTGTGCCGACAGGGTCGCCACCGTGGTTCCGAACGCTATCGTATCGCCGATCGAAGTTCCGGCCCGCAAGACCAAGTTCCCCTGGCCGCCCTTGACGTTCAATTGGTTGTCCACATGCGTGCTGCCAATCGCCACACTGGCCTGCAAGAACACGTTCGTCACATCGGCTGCCGCAGTATCCGCAATCAGCGAAATGCTGGTCGTGTCCGTATCATCACCGATGAACAAGTCTAACGCTTTGATCTCCGCCAATTCGGGCGTGTTCAATTCCAGGATATCGTTGGCGGGCACATCGTTGGCTCCCAACGCGACGGACTCCGCGGTATATGGTTTCAGAGTCACCAAACCGCTGACGTCCACTGCGTAATCGGTATTGGTGTTGATCAGAATCTCGTCCGCTGTCGCTGTGAACACCCCACCGCGAACCGTAGCGGACCCGGTGGCGTCATTGGCGATCGTCAGTGTCGCCTGATTAATAGGCAGGGTCAGATACGCACTGCCGGCACCGATCCCTTCGAACCAGCCACCATCGATCAGGTTGCTGACCCAGCCCACGGTGACCGTCCCTGACGACACGTTCACCGAGGTACCCGTTGCGCCGAACGTGTTCGCCGAGATACTGGCACCCACGCTGCCGACCGCCTCCAGAAACACGTCGTTACCGGACACCGTGCCCGCCGTCTGTGAAATCGCACCACTCGCCTCAATGTGCGCGTCGCCGCTGAAGCCCGCGCTCACGCTGGCTCCCACGGCCACGTTGCCGCCAAGACCTGCCAGGATCAGGATTCCCGTGCCCTTTGCCGTAACCTCGTTGCTGATCGTCAGCGTGCCGTTCGCTGTGCGGCTATCCACCGTGCCATTAGTCGCCAAACCTTCGATTTTGGCACCCGTCACGGTCGTCGTGCCGCTGGTCTTGCTAGTAATCGCACCCACCGTCAGAGTAGTGCCTGCCGCAGCCTCGTTGATGAAGATATTGCCATTGACGGCCGTCCCGGCCAACGCCGCCACGGTTGTCACCTGCGTGTCAATATAGGTAGCGGGTGAAGTCCCGGCTCCAATGCTACCGCCTGCCACCAAGGTCAGCTTGTCGGCAAAGATGTACACCGAATTCGTCGGCTGCGTGATGTCGACCGTGGCGCGGATATCTACCTGGTCGGCCAACGCGCTCACGTTGGCGTTCAGCGCCACGTTCTTCGTTGCCCCGTGGGCGTCCAGGATCACGTTCCCGTCGCTCGCAGCCACAGTACCCGCCGTCACCGCGTAGTCCACCGTGATCGAACCGGCCGTGGTAGTCAGCGTGATGTCGCCCGCGTTCGTGGTCAGGCCGTCAATGTTGCTGCCGTCGTCCGCAGCGACCCGACCGACCGCCACGTCGGTCAGTTCATTCAGTACGATCGCCCCGGTCCCGGTAACCTTGGCCGCCAACGTCGTCGTTTCCACGTCGAAGCTAGTCGAGGCCCCCACGCCAGTCACCGCGCTGAAGGCCAGTGAAGTCTCCGTCACCGTCCGGCCTGCTGCGTCGGCATTGATCGCCGCACCCGAACTGATGACCAGCACGGTGGTCACAGTCGAGTTTACATTCGCGTTGATCGTCACCGCACCGCTGGCCACGTGCTCGCTGACGTCCGCGCGGTAACCGATCTCCACCCGCCCGGCCGTGATTTGGTTCAACTCGGTGTTGTTCACCGAGAAGCCCGCTCCGTCCGCGCCTAACGTGATGATGTTGCCGGCAGTCGGCCCGATATGCACCACGCTGTCCCCCGCGTTGATGGTCCCCGCCGACAGCACGAAGTCACCTGCATCGATCTCGATCTTTGCGTCCGCAGTACCCGCATTGCTCGAGACACTGGCGCCCGCGTCGCTCATCGTGAACGTGCCCGTCCCGCCCGCATCCACGTCGGCATTGATGTCGATCAATCCGGCTACATTCAATCCGGACGCCAAGAAGCTGGCGATGTCCGAGAATTCCGTGTCCAGCGTGACCCCCGTGTCGGCGTTGACCTCGATTTCCCCTCCATCGCTGGTCACGCCGGCGCGGATAATCACGCTATTGTCGCTGCTGCTCAGCGTGATCTTCGCGTTATCACCCGTCGTGCTCACCGCACCGCCCAACGTGTTCAGCGTCAGGTTTCCGCCGGCGGCCACGATCGTGATCGTGCTGGTGCCTGTCGTGTCGTCGTAGTTCGTCCCATCCACGGTCACGCGCCCGACCGCCAACGCGCCGCCGGCCACCGTCTCGGTGATGGCGATCAGGCCACCCGCCGCGTCCGCCGACACCGTCGCCACCTCCGTACCGAAGGCGAATGTCGCCCCAATCGACGTGCCCGCCGAGAACGCCAAATTGCCTGCGCCGCCCGTCTTGATGTTCAATTCGTGGTCCGCCGCCGTGCTGTCAATCGCCACACTGGCCTGCAACAGTACGTTGGTCACATTGGCTACCGCAGTATCATCGGTCAGCGAAATGCTGGTCGTCACCGCGGCATCACCGATGATCAGGTCTAATGCGCTGATCTCCGCCAATTCGGCCGTCACCAACTCAAGCACGCCAGCGCCAGCCTCAGAAGCGGTTCCCAACGCGATCGACTCGGCGTTCTGTGGACGCAACGTAACCACCGTCGCCGACACGGCGTAATCTGCACCGCCATCCGTGGCGATCACCATATTGTCCGCTGCCGCGAACAAATCGCCCGCACCCAGCCGAATCGTGTTCGCCCCGTTCGCTACGGGGTTGGCGATCGTCAGCGTGGCCTCGGCGGCCGTCAGGTTCAGGAAGACGTCGTCATCGCTCGTTGCGATCCCTTCGAAGGTCGTCGGAGTAATCAGGTCACTGACCGTGGTCACAGTGACACTATCGGCTTCCGTCACGTACACTTTGTCACCCGCGCTTACGCCCAAGTTCGTTGCCGAGGTCTGCACCGCATTGGCTGCGCCGGTAGCACCCACGCCAGTCACCGCCTGGAGGAACACATCGACCCCGCCGACCGTGCCCGCCGAGTACGTAATCGCTCGGCCTGCCTTGATGTGCGTGTCTCCGGTCGCACCCGCACTCACGCTCGCTCCCAACGCCACGTCGCTCGTTCCCACCGCATCCAGGATCACATTGCCCGTGCCACTCGCTGTGACTACTTTGCTGATCGTCAGCGTGCCATCGGCAGTGCGGATGTCTATCCCGCCGTCGCCACTGGTGACGGTCGCCCCCACGACGGCGGCTGCGCTGCTGATCTTGCTGGCAATCTCATCCACTGTCAGCGTCGTACCCAGAGCGGCCTCCTGAATGAAGATGTTGCCACTGGCCCCGGCCAACGCAGCCACCGTCGTCACCTGCGTGTCGATTGCCGTGAGTCCGGAAGCCTCCCCGATGCTGACGCCTGCCACCAACGTCAGCTTGTCCGCCAGAATGTACACCGTGGTAGCCGACGGCTGCGTAATGCTGCCCGTGGCTCGGATATCCACTTGGTCCAACAACGCGCTCACGCTGGCGTTCAGCGCCACGTTCCGCGCCGCTGCCGTCGTTGTCTGGGCATCCAGGATCACATTCCCGTCGCTCGCAGTCGAGGTACCCGCCGTCACCGCGTAGTCGACCGTGATCGAACCGTCCGTGGTGGTCAGCGTGATGTCGCCCGCGGTCGTGGCCAGGCCTTCAATGGGGCCTTCATCCGTGGTGATCGTGCCGACCGTGACATCGGTGCTTTCGAGAATGTTGATGTTGCCCGCACTGGCCTGGGCGACCAAGGTCGTGGTGCCGGTCGTCACCTGCAGGCGGTTACCGCCACCCACGCCAGTGCCGCCGCTGGCCGCCAACAACGCCAAGTCCAGCACGGTGATCGTGTAGTCGCTCGTGGCGTCGTCGTTGATCGACGCACCCGAGATTACCAGCACGCCGGTGTTCGCCGGGTTTACATCTCCGTCGATGGTCACCGCCCCGCTGGCCACGTGCTCGGTGGTGACGTCCGCGCGGTAACCGATCTCCACCCGAGCTGCCGTAATCCGGTCCAACTCTGCGTCCGCCACGCCGAACGTGTCTGCAACGGTGCCGACACCTAGCGAAATGGCGATCGGAGTAGAAGTAGCGACGACATTCGTCGGCCCGATGTGCACCACGCTTAGCGCCGTGGTTCCTGCGGAAATCGTCCCTGCCGACACGACGAAGTCGGCAGCGTCGATCTCGATGCGATTTTCCGTGGTGGCAGCATCGCTGCTGATGCTCCCTGCCGCGCTCATTGTAAAGGACCCCGCCCCGTTCGCGTCTACGTCCGCGTTGATGTCGATTAGACCGGCAGCGTCGTGGTGATTGAGACCGACTGCCGTGAAGCTCGTGATTGCCGAGCTGACGGTGTCCAATTCCACCCCCGTGTCGGCGTTGACCTCGATCTCTCCACCATCGCTGGTCACACTACCGCTAATCGTCACCTTGCCATCACTGCTGGTCAGCGTGGTCTTGTAGTTAGCCACAGTAGACGGCAGCATCACCGTCACCGAGTTCATGTGCAATGCGCCCACGGAGACGATGGACGCCGCGCCATTCTGCAGGGTCAACTTGTCTTCAAGGGGCGTGGTGCTGCCAAATGTGACAGCCCCATCGGAGTGGAAACTCAGATGGAGTTCATCGGTCGGGTTGAGCACCACATCCGCCCCGAACGTGCTGGCGGTGACGTTGGTTGCGCCAACGCCGACCTGAACGTCACCCTGGAACTCGATCGAGCCATCCGAACCATTAGTCTGCGTGATGCTGGAACTCGTCGTGAGTGTATTCGAAAATGTGGTCTGGGTGGAGGCCGCGAAAACGATCGCTGGACCGTCGTCGTCACCGATCGAGTCTACAGCGCCAACCGTGTCCTTGAACAGCGTGCTCAGGCTGTTAATTGCCAGGTCGTAATGGCCCTCAACCTTATTCCAGAACGTCGCGTTGGTTCCGGAAACGGTCAAAAGCGCCTTCAATGCGACGGGGCCGCGAATGTTGATGTAGTCCCCGCTCAAGTCTCCTTGGGCCTCGATTGCTGTAACCGCGGTTACATCGAGACCGCCCGTTGCCGTGATCCCGTTCAGCTTGATCGTGCCAGCCGTATCACCCGTGGTTAGCGTAAGGCCGAACGGGGCTGTCGCCGCGTCGGCAATGGTAATCGTACCGCCATTGCCCTGTGTGCCCGGGGGCGTACCACACGGAAGGCCACCCTCCGCGGAAAGATTGCCATTCAGCGTAATCGCTCCCCCGCCCAGCGTGATGTTTCCCGCCGCGCCGCCATTGAATGTGCCGTCGAGTGGAGACGTGGCCAAACCGCCGTCCGTCGCGATGTCCACTACCGCGATCGTCCCGCCGTTCGTGCTGACCGTGACCTGGCCACCCATGCCACCGTTGGCCTCTTCGCTCGTTACCCCCGTCGTGTCCAATTTTCCCCACGAGCCCATGTCGACGATACCGGCTAACCCCGTGGCGTCAATCTCCACCGCACCGCCCTCGGTCGTGATCCAAGCGCCGCTAGGAAAAGTCACCGCCGCGGTGGTAGAACGGGCGTGCAGGGTCACCGGCCCGCCATTGGTTACCAGACCTGAATCCAGTTTGATCGCGTCAGTGCTCAGCACGACACCACCCGTCACGACAGTTGCATCCGTCGTCGTTACAGCGTCTTTCAACCAGGTCGTCCCGGTGCCGTCGGTTTGCGTCAGCCTAGCCGCGTTGATGGTGGAATCGGCCGTCACGTCCACCGCCGACACGATCGTGATCGCTCCCAACTCCTGGGTTGATCCCGAGCCTACCGCACCCGTGAACACCACGTTCCCGCCCCCCGCAGTGACGGTTAGCGTGTGGGCATCGCTCGCCGAACTGTTGAGCTTATTGAAGAAGGTGGTGTCGCCGACGACGCTGAGGTTGTTCGTCAATACGACATCGCCGTGAAAGTGAACAGTTCCCAAACTCGAGCTCGCAGTGCCGCTAAGGGTTCCCGCGGCGTTGATGGCGTTGGTTGCGGGCGTTGTCTTGGTTACATCCAAGTTGGCGGACGTCGCTGCCGTGATGCTGGTCAAGTTGACTTGGTCAAGCGAGTCGTTGCCGCCAACATCCACAGACACCGTGCCGGTCGTGGTGTCGGTGACACCCACATATGCGTTATTGAATCCGACGTTCACGATAGAAGGACACCCGTCGGTCTGAATTGCAGTGATCGTAAGGTCGTGGATTTGGGCGCCGACACCGACCGTCACGATGGCATAGTTGGCTTCCTCTGGGTTGTCGGCAGGGATCCAGGTGCTGGACCCGTCCCACTTGAAGTATGCCAAATTGGTGCCGCTATCCGTGCTGGTGTCGGCAAACGTCGTCGTCTTCCCGTCGGCCAGTTGGATCTTCAAGCTTGTGCCCGCAACCGCGTCGGAAACAGTGACGGTGTCAGCCTCTGCCACCGTATTCTCGGTGAGCGTCAGGTCGTAGAGGACGCCTCCTCCAAGCGAGGCGCCATAAGCCAGGTCAATCGCCAGCAGTCTTCGATCTTCCAGCGACTCAAATCCGAGGAACCGCTTGCTGCTACGAGCTCGGCTCTCTTGCGAACGCAACGACTCACGACGCGACTTCTTCAGTTTACGGATCTTCATTGCGAAAACCTTTCTCTGTTCTGTTCGGCGGAACAAAAAACTAGGCTGTGGGTCAACGAGGGAAAAACACTGGGCCGCTCGCGGTGAGCGGCGGTGGGCACTCGCTCAGGAGTTCTGATGCCAAAGAAACTCGGTGTTTCGAAACACAAACCGGGTTTCTGGGGCACCGGGTTTCTAGGGTGTGGTACGATTCGCGAACTCCTGAGCGGGTGCTGACTGGCTGGCGCTGTGTCGGACGCGACGAGCGGTAGGGCTGGTAGCGTTGCTGGCGCTGAGGACGGAACAACTTCGTGCGAACTGTCGAGGAACAACTTAATCGTGGGGATCTTCGCCCCTCACCCCGACCCTCTCCCCGGAGTACCGGGGCGAGGGAGGAGTTTGCTGTGGTTGCTTTGGTTACGAGGCTCTGCCTGGTGGCCCGGCGGTCGCGAGGGGTTGCCTCGGATGCGGGCCGGCAGAGCCGGGAGGACAGTGCGTGCCCAGGCGGAGCCTGGGTACGAGGATTCATCCCAGGCAGAGCCTGGGCACGAGGGTTTCCCCGGCGTACCTGGGCGAGAGAGTTGCTGCTCTGCTGGGTTGCGGTCATCGGTCAGATTCCATCCGGGAGATCCCGGTTCTGCCATCGGGGGGGTCTGACGAAACAATCAGGAAATGGTTTACCACGGTTCGGTGGAGGCTCATTTCTATACCCCACCACTTAACAAGTCAATCAGCGGACAAGTTAATTTTCCAAAAATCAAGTGAATTTATCCCGATTCGAATTTGGTCACGGTTTAATGCTCGGGATGGGTATGCTATGGACTGAAAGGGGGGCGGGGCGATTTTTGATTGCGGATTGCGGATTGCGGATTGCGGAGTTCAGGGGTTGATGATTGGAAAGTGGTCCCTCGAATCGTCGGGGATTTCCCCATTTTTCTGCCGCTAATTTTTTTGCCGCTAATCTTCCTGTCCACCATCGTCCTGCCCCTAAGGTGCATCGGCGCCAGCGGCAAGTGGTTGTTCGCTACGTGATGTCTTGGGCTGCAATTGCCGTGCGCTAGGTTGCCCGGCAAAACGCTGGCTTGATGCACCCTACACAAATCGTCCTGTCCTCAAGGTGCATCGGCGCCAGCGGCAAGTGGTTGTTCGCTGCGTGATGGCTTGGGCTGCGATTGCCGTGCGCTAGGTTGCCCGGCAAAACGCTGGCTTGATTCACCCTACACAAATCGTCCTGCCCCTAAGGTGCATCGGCGCCAGCGGCAAGTGGTTGTTCGCTACGTGATATTTCGGGCTGCAATCACCGTGCACTAAGTTGCTCGGCAAAACGCTGGCTTGATGCACCCTACACAAATCGTCCTGCCCCTAAGGTGCATCGGCGCCAGCGGCAAATGGTTGTTCGCTGCGTGCATCTTGAACCACCGACAGTCTCGTTTCACGTTGTATCTCACGCCTGTCAGCCGTACTCGGCAACCGCTTCGGTCTGATCAAAACCACACTTTTGTCATGTCGGTGCGAACCGACCGCCGGATCGCTCGAGCGTTCCGCAACAAAGCAGGGTCGCGATCTTCGCAGATCGCGTCTTGAGAGATCTAGGGTGAAATCCGCAAACTTTTGCGGGTTTGCGAAAAACTACTTCCTGGGAGGGGTCAGTTGTCAGTTGTCAGGGGTTGATGACAGGAAAATGGTCCCTCGAATCGTCGGGGATTTCCCCATTTTTCTGCCGCTAATTTTTTTGCCGCTAATCTTCCTGTCCTCAAGGTGTATCGGCGCCAGCGGCAAGTGGTTGTTCGCGGCGTGACGTCTTGGTCTGCGATTGCCGTGCGCTAGGCTATGCGGCAAAACGCTGGCTTGATGCACCCTACACATCACAAGCGAAGTCCTCGCGGAAAGTACTCAAAAAAATTTCGGATTGCATGCGAAACACGGAAGGGTCGGGGGTCAGGTGTCAGTTCAGCTTTCGGGGTTGTCGAGCAGCTCCTGGAGGCGAGCGGCCAACTGCGGAGGAAATCGCGAGGACCAGGACTTGTCGATCAGTTCTACGCCGATCATGTCTCGTAGGTGCATACGGTCCTTGTCTCGAAACGACGTCAGCTTCATCCGGATCAAGGCTTCCAAGGTCACGACGCGGAATCCGCCGAAGTCGACGGACTCGGTGACGTCCGGTGCGGGGACGACGTTCTCGTCCCGGACCTTCTCGCTGGCGAAGACCACATGCACGGCATCCCGCGCCTTGGCACCCGGACCGTCCAGAAACATGTCTAATCCGGCCGCTCGGCGATACACAAACCCCGCCCCCTCCAACGCTTGCTGCGCGGCTGCCAAGTCGGCGCGTCGCAACAAGATGTCGACGTCGCGCGTAGTCCGCACCGCCGCTTCGTCCACCTGCGCCACCCAGGCGCGAACCGCGTTGCCCCCGCAGACCGTGTAGGGCACGCCCGCCTGGTCCAGCGCCGCGACCGCTCGCTGCAGCCTATCCCGCACTCGCTCCACAGCTCGTTCCATCCTCTCCCATAACAGGTCGCCAGAGATAGCATTCGTCGACGCAGTCATTCGTGGTCCAGAAAGCGAGGAGTTGTCAGGGGTCAATTTCAGATTTCAGATTTCAGATTTCAATTTCAGGGGTTGATGACAGGAAAATGGTCCCTCGAATCGTCGGGGATTTCCCCATTTTTCTGCCCCCATTTTTCTGCCACTATCATCCTGTCCACCATCTTCCCGTCCCTAAGGTGCATCGGCGCCAGCGGCAAGTGGTTGTTCGCTGCGTGATGTCTTGCGCTGCGATTACCGTGCGCTAGGCTGCGCGGCAAAACGCTGGCTTGATGCACCCTACACTAATCTTCCTGTCCCTAAGGTGCATCGGCGCCAGCGGCAAGTGGTTGTTCGCGGTGTGACGTCTTGGGCTGCGATTGCCGTGCGCTGAGCCGCGCGGCAAAACGTTGGCTTGATGCACCCTACACATCACAAGCGAAGTCCTCGCGGAAAGTACTCAAAAAAATTTCGGATTGTCAGCTCTTCGAGTTCTGCTCCTATTTCGCGGCGGGGATCTCCAGTTCGTCCAGCGTGTCGGCGGTCAACCGGTCGTCGAGGCGGACGACGAGCCCACGGCCGGGTTCGTCTCTTCGTAGCGTAGAAGGGAATTTATTCCGCTTCACTGAACGGATTGAAATCCGTTCTACGACAAAGGCGAATCGCTTGCGCAACAGGCGAACCAACGTTGTGCCACGGCTTCGGAGAGCCGTGCTACTTTGGTAACGGTGACGCTCGGCTGCACGAGCAAAGGGAATGCCAGAGTTGGGGAATCGTGAAGCGATTAGGGCTGGCCGTGATCGGAACGCTGTTAAGAAATCTAGCAGCGGATCACCGTAATCGC
This sequence comes from Planctomycetota bacterium, assembly GCA_026692885.1. The sequence continues at coordinate 14,548 of JAPLNJ010000720.1, forward strand.
GAAGTGTTAGCTAGAAAATGCGGCTTTTCCTCGCGGTTCATGGTGCGCAACGTTCCGATTGCGGCCCGTTCGTGGGCAACATAGAGACCAAATAATTTGCAGCGGATTGTGTAATCGGGGGACGACAGGTGTCAATCTTTGGTTGGCACTTTGTAGTCAAATGGTTTGCGCCAACAAGCGGTTGCCGTTGGTTTGGGTGGGGTGAAGATGCGGAGAGTTGTCAGTTGTCTGCGGTCAGTTGGCAGTTGTCAGTGGTCAGTGGTCAGTTGTCAGTTGTCAGTTGTCAGTTGTCAGTTGTCAGTTGTCAGTTGTCAGTTGTCAGTTGTCAGTTGTCAGTTGGCAGTTGTCAGTTGTCAGTTGGCAGATTTCAGTTGTCAGATTTCAGATTTCAGGGATTGATGACAGGAAAATGGTCCCTCGAATCGTCGGGGATTTCACCATTTTTCTGCCGCCCATTTTTTTGCCGCTAATCTTCCTGTCCGCATTCCTGTCCCTAAGGTGCATCGGCGCCAGCGGCACGCGGTTGTTCGCGGCGTGATGTCTTGAGCTGCGATTGCCGTGTGCTCAGTTGCATGGCAAAACGCTGGCTTGATGCACCCTCCACATCTCTTGCTGTCCGCGGCGTGATGTCTTGAGCTGCGATTGCCGTGTGCTCAGTTGCATGGCAAAACGCTGGCTTGATGCACCCACCACATCAGATGCAGGGGTCCTCGCGGCAAGCACTCAGGCTTCAGCAAGTCCGTTGCGCCGCCTTCGGTTCGGCCTTCGGAGAGGTCCGCCTACACGAGACACTGCCGGATCGCGTACAATCAACGCAGGCCGCAGGAGTTCTGTCGGTACACGAGGAGGCTTCGTCATGGGCCTGGTTTACGCGGAAGTCGAATTGATTAACGGGTTTGATTTTCTCAAAGCCGAAGCGGGCGAACTACCGGAAGCGGAAGTGCGTCGGATGCCGGTGCGCATCCTGGTGGAGAGCGGGTGCGGTACGTTGGCCATCAACGAGAACATCCGCAATCAGTTGGGACTGCGCGGACGAGAAAGGCGGACCATGCAGATGGCGGACGCAAGCGTCATTACGCTGGACATCGTCGGACCGGTCGAAATCCGGTTCGCCAATCGGCGGTCCTGCCTGGATGCCGTCGTCTTGCCCGGCGATGCGGAGCCGCTGCTGGGAGCGATTCCCATGCAAGATATGGATGTGGATATGGATGTGCTCGTCGATCCTCAGCGTCATCGGCTGATCGTCAACCCCGAACACCCCATCCTGGCCGGCGGGTTGCTGAAGTAGCCCAATCAGAATGGGAACCACGGATGGCACGGATGACACGGATGGGGAGTGTTCTGCAATGATCCGCGCCATCCGTGTCATCGGTGGTTAGAATCCCCTCCCCGCCGACCTTCCGGGTCGGTCTGAAATCTCAAATCTGTCATCCGCAAGCTTCAATCCCCGCGGCCGATTTGCTTCGTTCACAGCCTCTGAGCTAAACGATCCAACAGCTGCTCCCACTCGGCGGGATCGATCGTCGGCGCGGATGGCCCCGAACTGGGGCTGGCGAGTAAGCCGGTGCTCGTGTGAGCCTGGACGGGAACGTCCGTGGCGGGCGTCTGAGCGTCGGTTCTGGGACTTAGGATCGACGCATCAATAAGCGTCGCAAGAATAGTAGACGGCACAGTCCGTGTGCCGATGTCCGCACACGGACTGTGCGGGCTACTTTGCAATCCCGACATCAGAAACATCGGAGAAGGACGGGTCAGGAGACCCATCCTACGAAAATCCGCAACTTCAAAGGCTGGCGACGCTTCACCGGCCGGTGGCTCCCCGCTTGCCACGCTCCGCTGATTGATGTAATTGATGACCAACAGCACATCCGTCGGTGTCACGTTTCCGTCGCCATTGACGTCCAGGTACAGCGGACTGCCGGGATTCGGGTGCGGTCGCGGCAACGCGCCGGATCCCTGAGTGTTAACGCGGTTGATGACGACCAGCGCATCCAAGGCCGTCACCCCGGACAGGCCATCGACGTCCAACGGATTGACGGGATTCTGCCAGGGGTTGGCCAGGACGGTCAGGGTCACGGACTTTTCGCACGACAAGCTACCGGCGTCGGTGCTGCGGAGGCGAAGGCTGTACTGGGACTTATTTCCGGAGGCGAAGGCCGCGGACGTCCGCAGTTGACTGCCGGAAACCGTGAACAAAGCGTTGTCCAGGCTGCCTTCGCCCGGAACCAGGACATAAGTGAACGAGTCGTTCAGATCGGGATCCGTGGTCGTCAGGTTCCCGACTGCTGTCCCGCTTCCGCTCAGGGCGTCGATGTTCAGATTGCTGAGCGTGAGGTCGGTGGGTGCGTGATTCACGGGCAGGTGGACGACCGATTCGGCGTCGACGTTCACGTAGCCGGTGACGCTTGGTTCGCCATAGAAGGTGACGGTGTCGTTGCCGCCCTGACCGTCGATCTGCAGGTTGCCCAGGTTGGGGCTGGCTAGGGCGACGATCTGGATGCGGTCGTCGCCGTCGCCCGTCATCAGGGACAGGGTGGGAACCGCCCCGGCCGTGCTCAGGTCGATCGTGGCCCAGGTAGAACTGGTGGGTTGTCCCCCGACTTCGTACGCGAGTCCCACGGCCGTGGCAAACGAGATGGCGCCGAAGGTGGCACCGTGCAGGTCGATCTTCAGGGTGGTCGGGTTCGGTTGCGAGAGCGACACGTTGTCCGCGGAGCCGTCCAGATCGAACAATTCCAGCGGGTTGCCGCTGCCGCCGTAGATCAGATTGATGGCCAGTAACCGGCGGTCTTCGAGAGCCTCGAATCGCAAGCGGCGTTTCGCTTGCGCCTGGGGCGTGGCGGTCTTCTCGCGGCGAGGACGCGAACGTTCGGAACGGATTAGGGGTTTGCGAGACGACATGCGGTCACCAATGGGTGGCGAGGAGGAAATCGCACGGAGACACGATCAATCCAGGATAGCAGGCGAAGGGGGAAAGGGGAATGCGGAGTGCGGAGTGCGGAGTGCGGAAGATGGCGGCAAAAAAATGGGCGGCAGAAAAATGGGGAAATCCCCGACGATTCGAGGGACCATTTTCTTGTCATCGACCACTGACCACTGACCACTGACCACTGACCACTGACCACTGACCACTGACCACTGTCAACTGTCAACTGACAACTGACAACTGACAACTGACAACTGACAACTGACAACTGACAACTGACAACTGACAACTGACAACTGACAAAATACGTAGCTCGTTCGGAAGTTCGAGACAGATTTCAAAAACCGCTTTCCTCGTCATCGGGCACGATCTCTTGGGCGACCAACTCGCGCCAGGCGTCCAGTGCCTGCTCCGACGCCCCCGCCGCCTGTAAGGCGTCGGTAACGGAACCGATCGCGTGCTTCAACTCCGGAAACGCCAGTAGCAACCGTCGCAAATCCGCGGCATCCGTAAAGCCTTTGGCCGTGTTCCGCCGACTGACCAGGCTCAGCACTTTGTGGCTGATCAATTCAGCCGGTGTGGCGACCAGCACCTCGTGGAAACGGTTGCACGGTGGCAATTCCTGCACCCGACGCACGTCCACCAAGTGACGATTCCGGGGCTTGCGCACTTGATAAAGTCGGTATCCCACGCCCTGCTTCACGGTGCGGACGCGCATGGCGACGTGGAAACGCTGCGCCAGATACGCGCGCAGCTCCTCCGCGAACTCACTGGCACGCGTGGACAGGATGTCGACGTCTTGAGTCATGCGTGGTTCGTCGACGTAGGCATTCACGGCCTGCGCCCCGAAAACCGCTGCGTCGTCGCGGCCTCGTAAGAATTCGAGCACCGCGTCGTGAATCGTGGCCAGAGGAAGACGCTCGCCCATCGCAAATTCCCGAAAAGTCAGGGAGCCATCACCAAACATCGAGATCCCCCGCCGAAATGGAGGCCGTCGTCACGGGAATTATTGTAGCACAGACGGCGTATGTCAGGGGGTAGGGTACAAAAAAGGGGGTAACTCCTCCTGCCTCCTGCCTCCTGACAACTGCCTCCTGACAACTGACAACTGACAACTGACAACTGACAACTGACAACTGACAACTGACAACTGACAACTGACAACTGCCAGCGTGTTGTGTTGCAGAGCGGCGTTCGGGTAGAATGGCCTCCGTCAAGGTATCGTCAGCGCGAAAGGGTGTCTGATGTCATCTCCGTTTCCCGGCATGGATCCGTATCTGGAAGAACCGGGCCTCTGGCCCGATGTGCATCATGAATTGATTTCCGTCATGCGTGAACTGCTGAATTGCGCCGTGCGGCCGAAGTATCACGTGCGGGTCGAGGAACGCGTGTACGTGTCGGATGAGGATGACCCCGGACGCGGGGTGATCGTGCCGGATCTGCGGGTGGCCGAGTCCGGCCGCCGGACGCGCCGCACGCGGCCCGGTGGCGAGGCCGCCACGGCAACGCTGATCGCGGCGGAACCACTGGTCCTAACAACCCTGATCGACGATGAGATCCATGAGGCACGTCTGGAAGTCGTTGACCGCGAACAGCGCAGGGTGGTTACGGTCATCGAGATCCTCAGTCCTACGAACAAAGTGGCTGGTTCGCGCGGTCGCGCCAGCTACTTGGAGAAACGTCAGGAGGTGATGACGTCACCGAGCCATCTGGTCGAGATCGATCTGCTGCGGGCGGGCATGCCGCTGCACACGCGGGAGACGCTGCCGCGGCCTGACTACTGCGTCCATGCCTCCCGGACAGACCTGCGGCCCAAGGGGCTGGTCTGGCCGATCACGCTGCAGCAGCGATTGCCGGTGATTTCGATACCGTTGCGGCTGGAGGATCCGGAAGTACCGCTGGATCTGCAAGAGGTGCTGAACACGGCCTACGAGCGGGCCGCATACGACTTGGCCATCGACTACGGCCGCGAGACAGTGCCGCCGCTGACGGTCGACCAGCGGCGTTGGGCTGACGAGTTGCTGAAGAATGCGGGGGTGACTGGGTGACGAGAGCGGAGAGCGGAATGCGGAGTGCGGAGAGCGGAGTGCGGAGTGCGGAGAGCGGAAGGCGGAGGGCGGAGGGCGGAGGGCTCGCGCAGAGACGCAGAGACGCAGAGGAGATGCCAGCTTTCGTGCGGGTTGACAAAGAGATTGATGACAAAAAGATGGGAGGAATGCGGAACAGAGGGCTCACGCCAAGCCGCCAAGCCGCCAAGATACTTTCGGTCCTTGTTTTCTCTGCGCCTTTGCGCCTCTGCGCGAGTCCTCGTCCGATTTGTTCGCTGCGGAGTGCGGAATGCGGAGTGCGGAAGATTAGGGAGAAAGATTAGGGAGAAAGATTAGGGAGAAAGATTAGGGAGAAAGATTAGGGAGAAAGATTAGGGAGAAAGATTAGGGGCAGGACGATGGAGGGCAGAAAAATGGAGAAATTCCCGACGATTCGAGGGACCATTTTCCTGTCATCAACCATTGCCCACTGCACCACGGAAGGCTCGCGCCAAGACGCAGAGACGCAGAGGAGATGCCAGCTTTCGTACGGGTAGCTGTCGGATCTTGCTGCGTTCGCGATCTCGCTCACAAGACTCCTTCACCGGCCGCGCAAGGCGGCAGGGGTCGAAGTTAGACCGCACACGGTCGGCATTGGCTCGTTTAACCCGGAGCCAACGGCGACGGCGTTGTTGCGTCTGTCGCACGCGCCGTCGCCGTTGGCTCCGGGTTAAACGACCGGAATTGTGCCATCCTTAACCGCGCGCGGTATAGACAGTCGAAGTTGGAAGACCATCCACCATGACGGTCTGCGAAGACCATCCACCATTGAGTTGGGTAAGCTATTTCCTGCCGCTCGCCCCACCAGGCACAAGCGGTTGTGGTGGGCACAGCCCACCCTACGATTTCTTCACAGCATCTCCGCGACGGGCAACACGTCTCGGAGCGACTCGGCGACGTGAAGCGGTCCGCGTCCCCGTCCGTCCCCGGCTTTTCCGCCCGCATCTTTTCTCGTCACCTTTGTCACCGCAGCTCCCCTGTGCCTTGTCGCCTTCCTGTCGATGCACAACGCGGCCGGACAGAAAACGTCCCGGTCGCAGTGGCCTTGGTCGCCGCGTATTGCTGTTGGGTCGATCAATACCCTTTTCGATTAGGCGGCCGAGTTCTTTAAGTCTTCAGATCCGAGCCGACTCAGGGAGTCCAATGTGCCGGTAGTGGCGTAGAGGAACCAGTCGATCTTGGTCCCGGTGCTGCCAAACAAATAGTCGCGAGCAGTGTCCGGGACTACGACGAAATCGTGGCCGTCTGTATCTTGTGAACCCAAAACAACGCCGCGTGCTGTCAGTGCAGTCGTGTTATCAGAAACACCTTTCCATGCGGTGACGATCGCCTTGAGCGCAGTATCATGAGCGAGCGACTGCGAATCGAAAGGTGTCGCAGCGGCGATCATGATGTCGCCAGCAGCGCCGTACAGATAATCCGCGCCGTCGCCACCAATCAACAAGCTACGGCCGGTTCCACCGTAAAGAATATCATTGCCTCCCTCGCCAAGCAGAACGTCATTGCCCAATTGCGAATACAGAACGTCGGCATCTGGGCCACCCCGTGCCACGTCGTTACCGGCCCCGGTGTAGATGGTGTCATTCCCCGCTCCGCCATCGATTGTATCGTTACCATCACCGCCATCGATCAGATCCGCGCCGGCACCGCCGATCAGCATATCGTTCCCGCCAAGACCATAGACTGCGTCGTCGCCGATGCCACCGTCGATGAGGTCGACGTTGGCGACGCCCCCAGTGCCGGACAAGTTATCATTTCCGGCTTCGCCATGGAATTCACAATTGTTGGTGGTGGTTGTCGCTGAGGTCACCGCGACCCGATCGTTCCCAGCTCCGGCCCATGCGATCAACGTCCCGATCGAGCCGTAGGTACCGCTCGATGGATACACTGTCGTCCCAACCTTCACCGTGAATGTGTTGGCAATGTCAAGGCCAACTTCCGTGAACGTGATGACATCATTGCCGATCGTGCCTTGAACGCAGAGATCCCCGGTGGTGAGTTCCGGTTCACTCAGGCCGTGAATGTGACTGAAGTCTTCAATGCTGGTCCATGCCACCAAGCCGAAACCGGTTGCACTGGCCGAACCAGCCTGGGTCGCTGCAATCACGATCGGACCTGCGACCGAGGCAAAGTTCAGCACTATCGTGTCGATGATACCCCCGCTGATCGCGCCGCCGCCGACCGTGAAGTTGGTTGTGGCACCGTGTTGGTGGTACTCGCTCAAGTCGATCGTATCGCTTGCGGAACCCATGTTCAGCGTCACGTTTTCCAGCCCGGTGTAGGTCAAGTACACATCACCTGCGGCGCTGATGAAGAAACTGTCCGATGCGCCTGCCCCAATCCGTCCGCCGGTGGCCGTGAAGTTGTCCAGCGTTACGGCGGTGGCGTCCGTTTCACCGCGATCCCCCAAGGTCAGGCTATCAATCCCTCCGGCGCCGGCGATCGTAATTCTCGACAACACGTTCAAGACGGTACCGGTACCATCGCCATCGCTGTCGATGGAAATCGTATCGTTCTCGGGCCCGCCGTTAACCTGGATCGCATCGGCATCGGTGACATCGCTCGCCAATTCTCCATACAGATTCGCCGTGCCTCCCGCCACGTCGGTGCTGCCGGCGTCCACGGAGATGGTCAAGTGCCCATGGGCATGTATGTGAGCTGACGTGCCCACGGTCAGGTTATCTCCCGCCGAAATGGCGATTGCGCCTCCAACCGCGGTCACGGTTGCATTGACAACGACATGGTTCGTTATGATGGCAGTTTCCGGCGATACCAGATTCACGTTGCCCGCGGTACCCGCGGCCACCGTGCTGGAGACCGTTAGCGTGCCGTTCTCGGTGCGCACGTCGATGTGCCCAGCGGTCGTCGACACGCCCGCGATGGCCCCCGTGATCAAACTGGTGACCGTTCCGATCGTCAAGTCGCCGCCCGCAGTATCCTGATTGATATACACATTGGTCCCCGCTGCGGCCGCGATGATCGTGGCGCGCGTGTCGATGGCCGTCGCTGCGATGGCACCCCCGACGCTACCGCCCGCCACAAGAGTGACCTTGCTGGCAATCACATAATCGTCAGCGGCAACCTGCGTGATGTCGCGCCCGGAGCGGATATCCACTTGCCCCCCTACCATGATCACGGAGACGTGAAGCACAACATCCTTCGTCGCACCCTGGGCGTCTAGGATCACATTCCTGCCGCTCCCGCCCACCGTCACGGCTTGGTCCACAGTGATCGATCCGGCCGTCGTGCTCAACGCGATGTTTCCGTCCGCGGTCGTTATGCCAATGACGTCACTCTCGTCGGTGGTGATCGTGCCCACCGTCACGTCGGTCAGTTCGTTAATCACGATGGCACCCGCTCCCGTGCTGTTCGCCGCCAAGATATCTGTCTCCACATGGAAGATCTGCGTGCTCCCCACTCCGTTGACCGCATTAAATGCCAGCGTCACCGCCCCCACGGTCCGACCTGCCGCGTCGGCATTAATCGCCTCGCCCGAACTGATGACCAGTCCGCTGGTATCCGATCGAATCACGTCCCCGTCGATGGTGACCGCACCGCTGACGACATGTTCCGCGACCTCTTCGCGATACCCGATCTCCACCCGATTACTCGTGATTCGGTCTACTTCCGCACCACTCATCCCAAACGTCCCCACAACGACACCGCCACCTAGCGAGATCCCCTTGCCACGCGTCGGCCCCACGTGTACCACGCTGCTCCCCGCGTCGATCGTTCCCGCCGACACGGTGAAGTCCCCCGCATCGATCTCGATCCTCGCATCCGTGTCGGCGGCATTGCTGCTGAGGCGGCCGGCCGCATTCATCGTAAACACCCCGGAACCGTCGCCATCCGTGTCGGCATTGATGTCGATCAAACCGGCAATGCCCTGGCCCCCGAATGCGATTGCCGTAAAACTGATGATTGCCGAGGCGGCATCGTCCAACGTCACGCCGGTGTCCGCGTTTACCTCGATCTCCCCACCATCACTTGTTACGCTGCCGCTAATCGTTACGTCGTTGTCCGAACTGGTCAGTGTCATCTTGTTGTTTAAGGAGGTTCCAACTGTCTGGGAATTCACGTGCAGTCGGCCCGTCACGACAAGGGAGACGGCACCTCCACTCAGTTCCAAAGAGTCTTGGTTTGCCGTCGAGCTGCCGAAGGTCACATCCCCCGCCGAGGTCAGCAGCAATCCATCCAAGACGACATTTGCGGCGAAGGTCCCGCCGTCGGCGCCCAAGGTTATGTCGTTCACGAACGTCACGGTGCCGGCGGCTTCCGCCTGAGTCAGGCCGGTCGCGTACAGTTTGTCGCTGAACTGGATCGTGCCGGTGGTGGCGGTCAAGACCACCGCGTCGATCGGGTCAAGCGTCTCGCCTACCGCGCCTGTGAAGGTGGTCGAGGCGCTGTTGGTCACGGTCAACGTGCCGATGTCGGTCCCCACGGTCCCCGTGACACTCACCGTGCCCGTCACATTGAACGTCACGTGCGAGGCGCCGTCGCCAGCGGTCCCCACCAGACTAGCCACCGTCACGTCGCCGCTGCCGCTGCCGCCGGTCTCCAGGATCAGCGTCACGTTGTTCGATAGGGTCGTGTCTGCTAGCGAGATACCATCGCTGCCCGCGGTCAACTGGCTGTTTCCCAGCACGGTCGTCGTGATTTTCGGCAGGATCGCCGTGTCGTTCAGCCGGATCATGGTCGAGCTGATGTTCCCGTTGATCACGTTCGCGCCAGTCGTGTGCGTGACTCCGCCCGTGAACGTCAACTCGTCCGTCGTGGCGCCGCCATCCCCGAACCGTAACGTACCACTGGTCATGAACGTGACCGCGCTGGTCACATTCGTGATGGCGCCGTACAGATTGATCGCGAAATTGCCACCCAGGGCTTCCACGTCCGTAGCATATAAGTCTTTACTGAACAGGATCGTCCTGGCGGTCGCCGTCAACTCCAGACGCCCAATGGGACTTTCCAAAGTCCCGACCGGGCCGCCGAAAGTGGCTTCGCCACTGTTGGTTACCGTGACGGTGCCGATGTCCGTGGCGACCGACCCCGGTACGCTCACCACACCGCTCACGTTGAACTGGACATGGGATGGCTGGCCATCGCTCGTGCCCGCAAGGCTGGCCACCGTCACTCCACCGCTGCCGGCGCTGCCCAGCGTCAACGTCACGTTATCCGAGAGCGTCGTGTTTCCCAATGTGATCTGCCCGCTGCCTGCCGCCAGCGTGCTGTTCCCGGTCACGGTTGCGACTGCAACACTCAGGTCGATTGCGCCGCCCGAGGCGACGATGTCGCCGTTAATCTCATTCGGCCCGGCCGTATGGGTCACGCCGCCAGTGAAGGTCCGAATACCGCTGCCGTTCCCGAACGTCACTTTACCACTGGTCCCGAACGTGACCGGGTCGGTCACCTCGGTAGTGCTCCCCAGCAGTTTCACTGCGCAGGATCCGCCGGCGTTGGTCAGGCCCGTTGCGTACAGATTATCGCTGAACTGGATCGTGCCGGTGGTGGCGGTCAAAACCACCGTCCCCAGCCTGGTCCCGTTGCTGCCCACCGCGTCCACGAACGTCACGTTGCCGGCTCCGTCGACGGTCAGGTTCTGGGTGCCGCCGCCGACCGTGCCGCCAAGGGTGAGGGTCCCGGAAGTCTTGGCCCGGATCGTGCCGGCCGTACTGAGCGTGATCGCACCGGCGAAGCTGACGTCGCCGGTGGTGCTTTCGATCACGCCCGCGAGGTTATTGATGGTCACCGCCTCGGCAGTCAGGTAGGCGACGAGTCCCTCAAAGCGTAATATCCCGGCCCCGACCGTCGTTCCCGCGGCATTGGTTCCGAGGGCGTTGTCGGCCGTCACGGCCAGCACGCCGCCGGAGATCGTGGTGGTGCCGGTGTAGGTATTGGCATGCGACAGGGTCAGGGTGCCGTCGCCCGACTTGACCAGGGCGAGGTTCTTCTGGTTCGCGTCACTGCCGCCCAGCACGCCGCTGAAGGTCGTGTCGCCAGCCTGGGCCACGGTCAGCGTCGCCGCCGTCGTGGAATCATTGACGACCGACCCGGCGCCCGACAGGCCGCCGATCGTCTCGCTGAAGGAGTTCAGCTTGAACGTCGCCTCGCTGGCGACGCTCAACGTACTGAGGTCCGCGATCCGCCCGGCGCCGCCCAAGGAGAAGGTACCGCCTGCCAAGCTGATCGTGCCGCTGCCCGCGTTCAGGCCCCCAATCACGATCAGGCTGCCCGTGTTGCTCACGTAGATGCCGCCGCTGGCCGCAGCGGTCAGGGTGCCGGCGGTGGCCAGGGAGAGCGCGAGGGGCGTTTCCGCGGTCCCAATCGGCGCCCCGTCGTATTGCAGCGTCAGGTTCCTTAAGCCGCTGGGCAGAGTCGGGGACACGGCGCTGGCGGACGTATTCCGCAGACTGACGTCCCGCACGCTGCCGCTGTTGGCGGTCGTGATGGTCACTGTCTGAGCACCGAAGTCATTCGCTTGCGTGCCCAGCAGCACATCTTTGGTCGTACCCGTGTGGATGGTGAAGGTACTGGCTCCGCCCGATGCCGTCACGGCGCCGCTCTGCGTGATGTTGTCGCGAGCCGTGACACTTAGCGCCCCGCTGACGCTCGAAGTTCCCAGCACGATCCCGTTGGTGTCGACCAGGGTGACCGCCCGGCCGCTGGTGATCGCGACCGTGCCGAAGTCGTTCGCCGAATTGTCCAGCGTGATATTGTTCCCGGCCCCGGCGGCCAGCGTGGTCGTCGCCGGGACCGTGACCGGACCCGTCTGGTCGATTGTCTCGGCGGTCAACGAGAGGTTCTTGCTCGCGCCGAGCGTCAGCCCGGCACCGGTCTGCAGGTGGATCGCGTCGGTGCCGCCTCGACCGTCGATCGTCAGGGCTGCGGCGAAGCTGCTGCCCACACTCTGCACGTTGAACACGTCGCCGTCGGTGTTGTCGCCGTTGATCGTCAGCGTACCGGTGATCAGGCCGATCAGGGTGCTTTCCAGCGAGTTGGTGAACGAGACCAAGGTGTTGGCGCCGGAAGCGGCCACCGTGGTGGTCACCGTGCCGGAGATCAGGCTGTCGGGATCGACGTTAATTGTGTAGGTGTCCAGGGTCGAAGTGGTGAAATCCGTCGGCTCCAGGCCGGTGAAGTTGACGATCGCACCGTCCAGCGTCAGTCGTCCGCTGCCGGCGCTGGTGGCGTCGTACACCGCGTTGCTGAACGTGCCGCGGGTCACGATCAACGTATCGTTGCCGCCCGTGCCACCGTGGAACGTGATCCCGCCGGACGGAATCGGATTGCCGGCCCCGCCGACACCGAAGTCGATGGTCAGGGTGTCGCTCTGCCCGTCGGCTCCTTCAATGACCAGGCCGCCGCTTAACCCCGCAATCGCTCGGGCAGCCAGCAGCGTATCGCCGGACACTGTGCGGATTTCGAGATTCGCGCCGGTGAGCACCACGCGGACGGAAGGCACACTGTTGTTCGCCGGCGCGGTGTAAGTCGCAGAAGTGACAGTGTCGTTGTCCGTGATTGTGGCCGTCACACTGGCGATCGACGTCCCTGTGTAGGCCCCGCCGGATGCGCTGTGGGTGATCGTCCTGCTGCGCGTCCCCTCGACCGCCAGGTCGTCCACCGCCTGGACGGTCACCGTCTGGGGCGCGGCCCAATTGTTGGGCGTGAACGTCAGTTGCACCGAACCGGCCAACGTGCTGCCGCCGTCCTGGCTGACCTGCAACTGTCCGTCCGCCGAGACCGTGATTGTCACGGTCCCGCTGGGCTGCTTGTCCAGCACCACGGTGTAACTGTCCGTAGCGCCGCCTTCCGCCACCGCCGCCGTCGTCTTGCTGACCGTGACGCTCGGCACGTCGTTGTCGGTAATGTCCAGGCTGGCCGTGTTGTTCGGCGAACTGGCCAGCGTCACGCCCGTGGTCCCGCCGGAAATGCTGCTCAGCGTCACGCTCACGATCTCCGTCGGCTCGACAATCTGGTCGTCGAGTACCGGCACCGTGATGGTGGCCGTCGTCTGGCCTGCCGGGATCGTCACCGATCCGGTGAGGGCCGTGTAGTCGCTGCCCGCAGTCGCCGTCCCGCCCACGGTGTAGCTGATCACGGTGCTTGTGGCACTGGCCGCCGTTTGCGTCACTGTGAACAGGCCGTTGGTGCTCGGCTCCGCCCCGTCCGTCGTCTTCACGATCGAGACCGTCGCCGTGTCGTTGTCGGTGATCGTGGCCGTCACGCTGGCGATCATCGCGCTGTCATAGGCGCCGCCCGACGCCGTGTGCGTGATCGTCCCGCTGTGCGTGCCCTCGACCACCGCGTCGTTCACCGCCTGGACCGTCACCGTCTGCGGCGTGGCCCAGTCGCTGGTGGTGAACGTCAGTTGCACCGAACTGGCGAAGGTGCTGTCATCCTTGCTGACCTGCAACTGCGCGTCCGCCGACACCGTGATGGTGACGGTCCCGCTGGGCTGTTTGTCCAGGACCAGCGTGTACGTGTCCGTCGTCCCGCTTTCCGTCACCCCGGTCGAGCCGTCCGAAGCCGTCACGGTGACTGTCGGCGTGCTGTCGTCCGTAATATTCAGTTCGGCCGTTTTGTTCTCCGTCACCGAGTCCAGCGTCACGCCCGTGGTTCCGCTGGTAATGCTGCCCAGCGTCACGCTCACGGTCTCCGTCGGCTCGACAATCTGGTCGTCCAGCACCGGCACGGTGATGGTAGCCGTCGTCTGGCCCGCCAGGATCGTCACGGACCCGCTGAGGGCCGTGTAGTCGTTCGCCGAGGTCGCCGTGCCGCCCACCGTGTAGCTGATCACGGTGTTCGTGGAACTGGCCGCGGTCTGGGTCAGTGTGAACACCCCGCTGGTGCTCGGCTCCGCTCCGTCTGTCGTCTTCGCGATCGAGACGGTCGCCGTGTCGTTGTCGGTGATCGTGGCCGTCACGCCGGAGATGGCTGCGGTGTCATAACCGCCGCCCGAGGCCGTATGCGTGATCGTGCCGGTGTGCGGTGCCTCGACCACCTGGTCATCGACCGCTGCCACCGTCACCGTCTGCGGCACGTTCCAGTCGGACGTCGTGAACGTTTTGGTAATTGCCACCCCGGCTCCCGACCCCAGGTCCAGCTGATCGTCCGGCGTGGCGGTGATCGTCACCGTGTCGCTGGGCGCAAAGTCCAACACCAGCGTGTACGTGTCCGTGCCCACGCCCTCCGTGACCGCGGTCGATTCGTCCGATGGCGTGACCGTCACCGTTTTGACCCTTGGCATGGTGCTGACCGAGTAGCTGGGCGAGTAGCCGGCCGTCCCAGTGTTGCCGGGAGGGCCTGCCAAGTCTGTGTAGCCGGTACCGACGCTGATCACGTTCGTGGGAACTTCCGTGGACGGGGCCGGGGTGAAGGTGGCTGTGTAGATCCGGTTGTCGTTGACGTCCACCTGCAGAGGGGAAAGCGTTCCGCTCTCAGCCGTGATATCGTCTGACGTGAAGCCGCTCACCGGCTCGCTGAACGTGAACGTCACGAGGGCCGTGTCGACCGCTGTCAACTCGGTGTCGCTCATCGTGATCGTGACCGTCGGACTCGTGGTATCGATGACCGTCAGGACGACGTCATTGCTGTCCGTACCGCCCGTGTAACTGATTTGGGCCTCCTGGCCGCTGCCCAGGAAATTCGCGATGCGGGTGTTTTGGGGCAGGCCGCTGAACGTGCCGCTGATGGCAGTGCCGCTGCGATTGTCGATGATCGTGAACGAATTGCCGACCGACGGCGTGAACGTGCTCCACGGGATCAGGCTGAGCGTGACATTGCTGCCGATCGTCACGGTGCCGGGTGTGGAAACGAGTTGGTCGTAATGGCCGTCGCCGGTGCCGGCGGTGATACCACCGAGCTGGACGATGAAGGTGGCGCCGTCGGACAGGCCGACGCTGTTGGCCGTCAGCACGCCGGGGGAACTGCCCGGCGAGAAGGTGCCGGTGCCGGAGACGCTGCCGTGGATCGTGCCGCTGCCGCCCAGGATGCCGGGGGCGGTCACGGTGGTGAGCGGGCTGGTGATCGAACCGTTGACCAGCAGGGCGCCGCCGAGCACCTGCGTGGTGCCGGTGTAGGTGTTCGTGCCGGAGAGCGTCAAGCTGGTGTTGTGGTCGGCGACGATCAGCGAGGTCTTATGCGTGCTGCCGTCGGCGATCACGCCGGCGTACGTCCCGCCCATGATCACCGTCAGCGTGCTGTGGGACGAGGAACTGGTATTGAGAATCGTGCCGCCGCTGCCGTCCAGGGAGAAGATCGTCTCGTTGGTACCATTCAGATCCAGCACGCCGCTGGTGATGATCAGGGGGTCATCATCATCGCCATCGCAGATCTGATCGCCGTAGAGGCCCGCCAATTGCACGGTGGCACCCACGATGGTCAACACTCCAACGGCATGCACGTCAGGTCCGCTGATCTTGTCCAAGACCACGGTGCCGGTGTTGGCCGTGATGCTCAAGTCCGTGTTGTCGGCCGTTCCGCTTAGAGTCAGGGTGTTCCAGCCGACTTTTGTGAGATTGCCGTGAATCGCCCCGCTGAGGGTGATCGCCCCGGTGCCGCCCACCGCGTAGTTGTCGCTGGACGTCACGCCGCCGGACGTCACGCCGCCGGACAGGCTGGCGGCGGTACTGCTGCTGTTGGTCAAGGCGCCCGCACTGCCGATCCCGCTGCCGGACAGAACGAGCGGTTCGTCACCGACGCTCTGGCCGTTCAGGTCCAGGACGGCACCGCTGCTGACGGTCGTGCTGCCGACGGTCGACCCCAACGCGCTGGCGCTGCCCAACTTGAGCGTGCCGACGGACACCGTGGTGGCGCCGCTGTAGGTGTTGGTGCCGGACAGGGTCAGTGTGCCGTCGCCGGTCTTGGTCAGGCCGCCGCCACCGGTCGCGGACCCGGAGATCGTGAGCGACGTGCTGGCGTCCACCAGGACCGTGCCGGCCGGCGTCACCGCCCCCGACCAGGTGTTCACGCCGGCAGCGTTTTCCAGCGTGCCGTGCAGGATCAGGCTGTCGGCGATCGTCACGCCGCCGCTCAATTGCAATTTGGCTCCCGTTTCGACTTGGGTGCCGGCGGCCGTGGAACCCAGCGCCGTGTTGCTGGACGCCAGCACGGTGCCGGCTTCGAGCATGGTCAGGCCGGTGTACGTGTTGTTGCCTGACAGTGTCACCGTGCCGGTTCCGACGTTGGTCAGGCCGCCGGAACCGCTGATGACGCCCGACAGATTCAGGGTCCCCAGGCTGTTCGTCGTCAGCAGGTATCCGGAACTGGTGGTGTCGATCGGGCCGCTGCTGGTCAAGGTCGCCCCGGACGCCACGAGCCAGGCGGAAGCAGCCGTCATGGCCACGGGCAGGCTGACGCTGTCCGTGCCGCTGCCGGCCGACATTTGGAGGCCCTTCGCGTCCAGGTTGATCGCGTTGCCCGTTACCGAGTAACCGCTGCCAGAGAACAACAGGCCGGCGAAGGCGGTTCCGGAGGCGAAGTTATTGACATTGCTCTTTTGGCTGGCGGTGCTCGGGAATTCAAGCCACTGGTGGTTGCCGCCCGTGGGGGCGATGTCCAGGTTCCAGTTCGCGGCCGTCGTCCACTTGTTGTCGGCCCCGCCGCCGTCCCAGGTGTACGTGACGTAGCTGGAATCGCCATCCTGGATGCCGTAGGTGTACGAGGAGTTTGCACCCACCGTGGCGTTCGTCGGGTTCGACAGGCTGACGATAATGGACTCCTCGATTTCACCGGTCGCGCCATCATTGACGATCAAAATATCGATCGTCTGGCTGGTGACGCCGGGTGCAAACGTCAGCGTGCCGGGGCTGAGCGTATAGTCCACGCCGCTCTCTGCCGTACCGCCGGTGACCGCATAATAGACCGTCACGGTGGTCGTCGAAGGGCCGGACAGGGAAACCGTCAGATTCACCGGCGACGTCGCTTCGTTACCTAACGAGGTGGTACCCACGAAGCCGACGCTGATCAGCCCCTGATGCGTCAAGACCACGTCATTGCCGTCGCTGCCCCCGACGAAGCTGAGCTGGTAGCTGCAGTCGTTGACCGTGAGCAACGAGCCTTCGACCAACGTGTTGCCGCGAGTGTCTTTGAGGGTGGGCGTATTGGGGTAGATATTGGGGTAGAGGGCCTCGGTGGAATCATTGGCGATAAGGATGTACTGCTCGCCCACGGTGGTCGGCGTGAAGCTGGGCAACAGGTTCAGGGTGGCGCCGGTCAAGGTCAGCACCCCGGTGACGTTCAACACGTCGTAGCTGGAGGTGCCGGCCAGGTCGACCGTGAGCGTTGCTCCGCTGCCCAAGCTGAGGTCGCCCGTGCCGAGCGTGCCGAGCGTGCTGACGCTGCCCACGGCGTTGCCCGCGGAGACGTTGCCGCCGCTGGCGACCGTAACGGCCCCGCCGACAGCGCCGGTCCCGCCGAGCGTGCCGCCGTTGGTGACGGACACCGTGCCCGAACCCGTGCCGGAACCGGTCGTGTTATCGACCAGCAGCGTCCCCGCGGCGATCGTGGTGCCACCGCTGTAGGTACTGGCCCCGGTCAGCGTCAAGACCCCCGTGCCGGACTTGGTCAAGGCCACGGTGCCGCTGCCATTCTCGAACGTGCCCGAGAAGGTGCTCGTCGTATCTTGGCCGCCGGCGCTCAGGGTGCCCGTACCCGTGCTGTTGGTGACCGTGCCGGCTCCCGTCAGGGCGTTGATGGAATCGTTGTGTCCGCCCAGATCCAAAGTGCCGGTGCCGTTCAGGATGAGGTTGCCGTGGCTAACGCCGCCGGGAATGGCGTTATCGGCCCCGAGTTGCAGCGTGCCGGCGCTGATCGTGGTGTCGCCGGTGTACGTGTTGACGCCGACAACGTCTGAGTGGCGGCGCCCGTCTTGGTGAGACTCACGGAACTCGTGAGGCCCTCCTGAATCGACCCGCTGAAGGCGGCATTGTCGGCCGCCGCCAGCGTGAGTGTGACCTTGGCCTTGTCGGTGCCGTTGAACGCGGTGGAGGTCACCGTGCCGCCGGTCCCGTTGTAGTTGGCCAGCGAGCCGATGGTGGCGCCGAAGGCTCCCAGATCGAGGGTTGCTCCGCCGCCGATCGAGACGGCCGTGCCCACCGGCAACGCGGACGTGGTGCTGGCCAGCCACTTCATCCGCAGATAAGCCTCCGCCGCTTGCCGATCCGCCGTGCTCAAGGCACTGGGGAAGACAATAATCTCGGCCAGCTCGCCTTTGTATTTGGGTGGCACACCGATGACGAAATCGGCACCGCCGATCAGGCCGCCGGTGGCCGTCGTCAAGGGCGTGGTGTTGGTGTTTGCGGCGATGGGCAAGCCGTCCCGGTAGATCGTGTGTCCCGCGGCCGACAGCTGATCGCTCCAGAGCCGGAACTGCTGCGTGCTATAGGCATCGACCGGCGCATTCAAATCGTTGGAGTACTGGGCCAGCGTGTAGGTGGTGTTGTTCCGATATCCGATGTGCAGGGCGTTATTCTGCGAGTTTGCCGTCGTCGCGAGGAAGTAGCGGCTACTGGCGCTGTCCATCCGGCCCTCGACCGCCAGGATGGTATACTGGTTGCCGGCCAGGAAACTCAGATTCACGTTCATCACATCTGTGGTGCCGTCGAACTGCACTACCGACTTGCCGTTCAGCAGGGTCGTATTCGTCGCGTAGGTGGGGCTGGCTGTGCCGCTGGCCGTGGCATCCCGGCTGCCGTTGCTAACGCTCCCACTCTTGTCGGCCCAGCGGGTAATGGAATTAGCCGTCTGGGTGATCGAACTGCTATCACTGGCGTCCAGCCAAAGCCCTGCGCCCGCGACCAGGCCTGGCAAGCGGAGGGTGCCGGCGACGATATTGGTCGCGCCGGTGTAGGTATTCGATCCGCCCAGGAGCACGGTCCCGCTGGTGGTCTTGTTGATCCCGGCCGAGCCCGTGAGATTGGCCAGAGCCGAACCTGATTGTAGATCGTACGCGGCCCCCGAGTAGACCAGCGTGCCAGCGGCGATGCTGCCACTCTGCAGCGACACGGCGGCGGTGGTGGCGATCGCCTGGGAGTATCCGCCCAGATCGAGCCCCCCGCCGTTGACGGTGATGCTGCCCGTCGCCGACAGACGGTTATCGCCGCCGGTCAGACGCAAGGTGCCGCCGCTGACGGTCGTGCCGCCGGTGTAGGTCTGGGCGGTGGCGCTGCTGAGCGTCTGGGTCGCGGTGCCGGTCTTAACCAACGCCAGCGTGCCGACGCCGTTCTGGAGCGTCCCGCTGTAGGTTGCGTCGGTATTGCCTTGGCCGATCGTCAACACGGCCGCGGTGGACGACGTGTTGGTGATCGTCCCGGCTCCGGTCAGCGCATCGAAGCCTTCCGGCTGGCCGTTCAGATCCAGAATTCCGCTGGCATTGACGACCACGTCGCTTTGGTAGAACAGTTGGTCGCCACCGTTGCCGGCCAGTTGCACCGTCGCTCCGTTGTTGATCGTCAGTGCCGTAGCCCCACTGCCTAGGGCATGCACGGTGGCGGAGCTGGACTTGGCCAGCAGCAGGGTGCCCGTAGTGACGATCGCGGTCAGGCTGGAGTTATCCTGCGTGCCGCCGAGGGTGAGTGTATTGCCGCCGACTTTGGTGAGCGTCCCCTGCACTCGGCCCGTCCCCGTGAACGTGATGTTGCCCGTGCCGCCGACAGAGTAGGTGTTGCCCGGGATGTTCCCGGACAGGCTGGCCGCCGTGCCGCTGCTATTGATCAGCGCCCCGCCGGAACTGATCCCGGTCCCGTCCAGGGTCACCGATTCCGCACCGACGTTTTGACCGTACAAATCCAGGACGGCCCCGCTGGCCACCGTCGTCCCGCCCACCGTCGATCCCAGAGCCGTGGCGTTGCCCAGGACCAGGCTGCCGGCCGTGACGCTGGTGGTGCCGCTGTAGGTGTTCGGGCCGGAGAGGGTGACGGACCCGGTGGTGGTCTTGTTCAGATTGACACTGCCGGCGAGGATGGCGCTGCTGGCCCCGCTTCGGACGTCGTAGGCCGTGGTACTGGTCAGCGTACCGCCGCCGGTGCCGGCAAGGGTGCCGCCGTTCAGAATCACGCCGGTTACCGTGTTGGTGTAAGCGTGCAGGTCCAGCGTGCCCGCGTCGACCTGTACCGACGCGGCGCTGGCGATGGCGTTGGAGGCCGTCAGGTTGAACGTGCCGCCTGAGAATGTGAGCAGGCCGGTGACGGTCGTGGAGCCCAGGTTCGCCGCGTCGGTGTCTCGCAGCGACACGTTCCGGCCGCTAGTGACTACCACCGTGGTGAAATCGTTCCCGGCGTTCAGCGTGATGTCGTTACCGCTGCCGGCCGCAAAGGTCGCGGTCTTGCCTGCGCCGTTGGCGGTCAAGGTACCGCTCTGGGTGATCGTCCCGCTGGCCGTCAGGTTCAGGTTGCCAGCGATGGCCGAGGCGCCCAGCACGATCCCGTTGGTGTCGACCAGGGTGACATCGTTCGCGCTGGTGATCGCCACGGTCCCGAAATCGTTCGTGCTTGTGGCCAAGCTGATGCTGTGGGTGGCTCCAGCGGCCAAGGTCGTGGTGCCGGAGACCACGACCTTGGTGGTCTGCGCGATGGTTTCCGCGGTGAGTGTCAGGTCCTTGGTGACCGTCAAGCCACCGGTCACGTCCAGGTTCACCGTATCGTTGCCGTCCTGGCCATCCACGATCAGGCTGGTGTTGGCATTCAAGGCCAGCGAGCTGACGGTGAGCGTCTGATCGTTCGCGCCCAGGTTGATCGTGATGCTCCCACCGCCGGGCGCTGAGGCCGATGGGTAATTGAAGTTGGTTTGCTCGAACGTGTGGTTCGTGGGCGAATCCAGCCGGGCCTGCCCATTGCCCAGATCGACCAGGGTAATGCCCGCATCGGTGAGGCCTGGCAGATTGAAGATCAGGTAATCCACCGTGCCGTCGTTCGTGATCGGTTCCAGTCCCGTGTAATGGATGGTGCGGTTCGTCGTGCCGTTGTTCAGGACAATCGAGCCGTCGTTGGCATTCGTATAGTTGTAGGTCTGCGTGGTGTAACTGGCACCGACGTTGATCAACGCCACTGTGTCGAAGCCTGCTCCGCCGTCAAACGTGATCCCGCCCAGCGGAACCGGGGCGCCGCCGGAGAAATCCACCGTCAGGGTATCGTCGCCACTGGTACCTGCGATGGTCAGGCTGAAGCTGCTGGCCGCCGACTGGCGCAGGAGCAGCGTTGTGCCTTGCGTGAGGACGGCTTCCCCCGAGCTGCTGGGATTGTACGCCAGCAGCAGACTTCCGCCGCCGGTGGCCGCGGTCACACCGACCGTCGGCGTCGCACCCGTCTTGATGACTAGTTCGCCCAAGGTCGCCTCCGATCCAGGATTCCCGGCCGGATCGGTCGCCACCACGGTCACGTCATAGCTCGTGCCATTCTCGCTGCCTGTCAACTCCGGCGAGATGGCCTGGCCCGCCAGGGCCAGCGTCCAGCGACCATCTCCGGCGTTCGTCGCGGTATAGATCTTCGTGTTGACCGTGACCGTCACCGTCGCCGTCGGATCGTCCACCGTGCCGCTCAAGGCTGGCTGGGTGTCGTTGGTCGTCAGCCGGTTGACCGTGACCTGTGGCGCCGTGGTGTCATACGTGAACGACGTCGTCGTCACTGGCGACTGGACGTTCTCCACCCTGTCCACAGCTCGCGAGCTGACCGTGTAGCTGGAACCATTGGCCAGCTTGTCCGCCGCCAACGCGTAGGTCCAGGCCGGCAGTGTCCCATCGGCCGACAGCCACACGGGCGTGCCCGAAGTGAAGGTCGCGCCCCCGTAGTATTGGCGCGTCGTGTTGTTCAGGATGCTAACCGCCACCGAGGTCACCCCGCCGACGCCGGTGTTGTCCGAGGAACTGCCGCCGAGCGTGCCCGCCGCCCATCCGGTCGCGTTGTAGTAGGCCGCGCTGGGGAAGGTGATCGTGCTGAGCGGCGGCGTCGCGTCGTAGGTAAACGTGCCCGTAGTCGGAGTGGCCTGCACATTTCCCACCGCGTCCGTCGCCAGCGTACTGACCACGTAGCTCGAACCGTCCGTCAATTGGCCGGCCGCCACCGCAAAAGTCCAGGCCGGCAGCGTCCCGTCGGTCGGCAGCCAGACGGCCGTGGCCGAATCGAAGGCCCCATTCGCGCTGTAGTACATACCCGCGACCTTCTGGATGCTGATATGCACCGCCTGCAAGCCCGCCCCGCCGCTGTCCGAGGAACTGCCTGCCAGTGTCCCGTGGAACCAACCGCCCGTCGTGTTGGTGATCGTGCTGGCCGGCGCCGTGATGTCGTAGATCACAGTGTGATCCGTGCTGGTGCTGGCCGCGCTGAGGTTGCCGGCCGCGTCGCTGGCCACGCCGTGGAAGCCACGGCGGTCCCAGTCAGCGTCACGTCACTGCCCGTGAAACCGCTCACCGGTTCGCTGAAGACCACTGTGAAGTTGATCGGCGAGTTGCCGGTTGGATCGCTCTGCTCGGCCCCCTGGTTGATCGTCACCGTGGGCTGCGCTGTGTCATACGTGAACGTGGTCACGGTGTCGACCGTGTGGCTGAGCGTGTCCGTGGCTAGGGCGCGCACGGTGTAGGTTTTGCCGTCGAGCAGCAGGTTGGCCGGGAAGCTCAGGCTCCAATTCGGCGACACTAGCGTCGCCGCATGGAAGACCGCGATGCCGCTGTCAAACGCGCTGGTGTTCCAGTAATTGGTCCCGTCATAAACACTTACTTGAACACTTGTTAAGTCCGAACCAGCGTCCGTGGCTGTGCCCGTAATCGTCCCGGCGACCCAACCCGCTGCGTTGTAGTAGGCCGCGGTGGGGAACGTAAAAGTGCAGTCGGGCGCCCCGTTGTCCACCGCGAACGTCGTGCTCGGCCCCGCCGCCAGTGCGGCGTTTCCGGCCGCGTCGCTGGCCGTGCCCGCCGCCAGCGAAATACCCAGGGTGCCCACGCCCGTGATGCTACTGATGGTCACTGTCCGGGTGCTGGTCCCCGACCCGCTCATCGCGACCGTACCCGTGGGAAGATCGGTGCCAATCGCGTTCAACGTTACGTTGCCGCTGCTCAGCGTGACGGCACTGGCCCCCGTGTAGGTCACCGTGAAGGTGATCGGCCCAGTGTCCGCCAGGATCGCGGACGGACTGCCAATCGAAACCGTCGGCCGGATGTTGTCCACCGTGGCGCTCGTGGTGTCCCCAGTGGTCGTGGCGTTGCCCGCATTGTCGGTGGCCGTCACCGACACGTTGCGGTTGGTCTGCTCGATGCTTCCCGCCTCGATGACGTAAGTCGCCGTCCAGGTCCCCGAGCTGTTGGCTGCCGTCACCGCCGCACCGCCGCCGAACTGGCTGAAGTTGACCGTCACCGCGGAGATTGTGTCCGTGTTGTTGTCGCCGGTCCCGGCCGTATTGTTCCAGGTCG
>JAPLNJ010000721.1 GCA_026692885.1 Planctomycetota bacterium
TAGCGCCGCCCTGGGTTAGGGGAGTATCAGGAACGCCAGCCCTGAAGGGGCGAAACAAGCCAGCGTAGCACAACCGCGCCACAATCCTCTGTCAAGAACTACGTCCATCTTGTTTGAAGACGAACGATACGTGTGGAATGAGCCGATTTGTTTCGCCCTTACAGGGCTACCGTGCTGAATCGATCCATGACCCAGGGCGGCGCTCCGCGACTGTCGCCGCTACGCTCTGCCCTGGGCTGATTTGTTAATGCCCCTTTGGGGCGGAAGAGTTGTGTATAGGGACGAGGGCTTGCCCGGGGGATACTTCCGTTTCTTGCTACCCACACGCGGATCCCACTCCCGCCTCCCCCGCCTCGCCCGCCTGGTGTAGCGAGAAACGTGAGCCTCCACGGGGCGAACCCGTGGCATCCAACTCGCAGAACCGGAACCTTCGGCCAGCGATCAATGGCTGGCTTGTTGGAATGAGGAAGTTATTTCGTGAGCGTTGCTGGCGTTACTGATGCCAGTCCTGGCGGCAACGCCACCACAGGTAGGTCTTGGTCGGCAGGATGAACAGCGCCACAACAGCCAAGTAGCCGCCGGCTGCTCCGGTGGGACCATAGTGGCTGCCGAGCAGCCAGACCAGCAGGCCGATGCTCAAGCACGCGACGATGTTCGCGACCAGTAATGGTTCGCGTTTGTGAGCCCGCAGGTAGATACTCTGACAGTGCGGAAGTTGGTACAGCACGATCGCCAGTAGGAAGGCGCCTGTCGGCAGGGGTGGCAACAGACGGGCTGCCAAAGGGTGCCCGCTGGCGTGGAGTCCCCACACGCAGGACTCGGCAATCACGGCTCCCAGCGCCAACACGGCGACGGAGATCGTCGTCAAGCGAAAGTACACGCGATCCAACTCGCGGAAGTCGCGCCGGGCGACCAGCCTGCCAAACAGCGGCGCGCGGGCTTGCACCCAGGCCAGTGCCCCCGCCTGCATCGCCATCAGTAAACTCCAGGTCATCCCCATCTGTCCGGCCACCACGTCTCCGCGATAATGGAACATGATGGGCGTGTACAGAAAGAACTCGAAGTAGCTGACCACACCGCTCGCGGCCAACCGCCACTGCATCGGCCAGATTTCCTTGCGCCAGTCGATCGTGGGCCCGGTCGGTGTTCGCCAGAAGGCTCCGAAGAACCGGCGCGAATGCACGCCCAGCAGAACCAGGTCGCACAGAAGTCGCGCTGCCAGCGTGGCGGGCGCGGCCCATAACCCGGCTCCCGAGGCGATGGCCGTCCACACGACCAGATTGGCACACACGGCCTGGATCAGGCGAAATCGATTGACTGTGGTCACCTGGTTGCAGCCTTCCAGCAGGGCACTGAACGGCAACGTCCAGAGCAACATCCCGCTCAGCCAGATCAGCGTCAGCCAGGGCGACAACCATGCGATACCAGACGATGGTGCCCTGGAAAAGAACCAGCCGCCGCCGCAGCCGACGGTAACGACGAACAGGCCACTGACGGCGCCGTACCACCAGGCGATCCAGCGGCCGAGACTTACCAGCCGTGAGTAGGCCGCCGGTTGGCCGACGATACGTCCCTGGGCATCGCACGACAAGCCTGCCCATTCGTGGCTGGCCGCGTTCAAGACGACAATTTGCAGGCCCAGTTCGAAGAACGTTTGCAAGGCCAGCACGGAGTAGAACGTGTAGTAGTAACCCTGCAACTCGGGCGAGAAGTAACGGGAGATTAGTAGCACGCTGACCAAGCCGCCGACCAGTTGCCAACCGCGCAGCGCGACGGCGTAGAACGTGGCCTGGTCCACCTCCAGGCGATTCAAGAAGCGGCGGGGCCAACTGCGCCGCGGCGGGGCTGGTTCGGATACGGAGGCATCGTTCATGCGGTCGTACGGCGTCCCTGGTAGAGGGCCTGCTCGGTGATCACCTGATCCATCAGCACGTCGTGAGCCTCCTGAGGAAGCTCGGGAAAAAGCTGGCATTCGAAGGCCAAGGCCACCCGTCGCGTGTCCGACCGCACACGGCGGAGCAACTTGTCGTAGTAGCCGGCGCCATACCCGAGGCGGGCACCCCGCCGGTCGAAAGCCACTCCCGGAACCACCACCAAGTCCAGCTCCTCGACGGCGACCTGCTTTTCCGCCAGGGCGCGTAATTCGGGCCGCGGTTCGAGGATCTGGAAGGTGCCGATAACGAGTTCGTCCAGAGCGGCCAAAGCAAACAACTCCAATTCGCAGGGGGCACACCAGGGCACCACGATCTGCTTTCCGCTGGCCAGTGCGGTGGGCAGGTAGTGCTGGGTGCGGACCTCGCTGCGCATGTCGACATAGAACAGGACCGTAGCGGCCTGCTGGTATTCCGGCAGGCCGGTCAAGCGGGCCACGATGTGGCGGCTTACTGCATCGATATTCGGCTGAGTCCGCCGCCGGGCCAAAGCCTGCCGACGAAGCTCCGCCTTCTGCTGTCCCATGTCCACCCCGGCGGCTCCTTCTGCGGCGAGGCCGCAACCAAGTGGCCGCGCAGAAATAACGTGAGCAATTGGCCGTGGGACGGATTGGCGATCCGGCCAGGAAATACCGGCCGGATCGCCAATCCGTCCTACAAGGGTTTGACCAACCTATTTCTGCGCGGGCACCAAGCAGGCAAGCTGTCGACTTAGGACCGGCGCATCAACAACTGTCGCAAGTATAGTCGTCATCACGCTCCGCCGTGACGACCTGTCATCACGCGGAGCGTGATGACCACTTTGAAAACCCAACACTTATTGATGCGTCGGTCCTTAACGTAGGATGGGCACAGCCCACCCTACATCCCACCGTGTCTGTGCCCAGAATACCGCGCGGCGAAGATTCCTGCCACCCAAGCTTCCTGCCTCCGGTGGAAACATGGTATCATCACCGGCATGTACCTGATCGAAAATCCTGTGCTGCAGCGTGAGTTGCTGGTCAACTTGCGTACGCCCCGTGCCTTCCTCCTGCTGTTCCTCTACCAGGGACTGCTGGCGACGGTGGTCTACTTCGCGTGGCCCCAGGATTCGCGATTGGACTTGACCAGCAACCCAACGGCCGCGCGCAGCCTGGTCGACCTGTTCTTTCTGGGGCAGTATGTGCTGGCCTCCTTGATGGCGCCCAGTTTCGCGGCGGGGGCCATTACGGGCGAGAAAGAACGTAAGACCTACGAGATGCTGTTGGCCAGTCCGTTGCGTCCGGCCGCGATCGTGCTGGGCAAGCTGGTGGCCTCGCTGTCCCACCTGGCCGTGCTTATTTTCTCGTCGCTGCCGATCGTCATGCTCTGTTTGCCGCTCGGCGGTGTCTCGCTGTGGGAGGTCTTGGCGGCGTATTTGGGCTTGCTGGTGTCGGTGGTTACCTTCGGCATGATCAGTGTCGCCTGCAGCAGCTACTTCAAGCGTACGGCGGCGTCCCTGGTGGTCTCCTACCTGGTGATTTTGCCGCTGGCCCTGACCGGCGTGCTGTTGTGGGTTTCGCTTTCCCATGTCGGGCAGCTTCGGCTGTCCTTGATCATTACGGTGCTGCCCGTCCTGGGCGTCGCAATCTGCGTGGTGTTGTTCTGGAATACTTGTGCACGGCTGTTACATCCGCCGGACATGGGCAGCGACGCCAAGGAGGTCGTCGATCTGGAGCGGGAAGCCAAAGAGGTGGTCGGGCTGGTGCTTCAGCCGCAGCAGTTCCCGGATCGGCTGTTCGCACCGGCCAAACGCGACCACTTGCTGCCGGACGGCTGCAATCCGATCTACGACAAGGAAATTCGCAGCGAGATCTTCAGCCAAGGCACGCTGATGCTGCGGTTGGTGATCCAGATCAGCATGTTGCTGGCGATTCCGTTGATGGCGGTGTGTCTGTTCATCAAGCCGGAGTACGCCCCGTGGTATATCAGCTACGTGATCCTGTTCAGCATGCTGGTCGGACCCGTATTCTCGGCGGGCGCCGTGACCGGCGAGCGCGAGCGGCAGACGCTGGATCTGCTGCTGACGACGCCCATCAGCCCGTGGCAAATCCTCTGGGGCAAGCTGCTCGCGGGACTGCGCGTGTCCAGTGTCCTGACGCTCTTCCTGCTGTGGCCGGTGCTGCTGGCCTGCGTGATGGTGTCCAGTTACTGGACGAACATGTCGGCGGTGGCGGGCTACCTGGGCATTGTGCTGCTGACGTGTCTGACGACCGCCGGAATCGCCTTGTTCTGCTCGGTGGTTTTTCACAAGACCTCGACCAGCTTGATCACGACCTACTTGGTTATCGTCGTGTTGTTCTGCGGACCGTTGGCAACCCGCTATTTTGCCGAGAATTTTTTCCCAGTGCACCCCGCCACGCAGTTCGTTGTCCAAGCCGGATTGACGAGCCCGTTTGCCGCGACGTTCGCCTGGCCCTTGGACGTGTCGCTGACCGCGGAGACGGGAGGCCGCAACCCGGGGAACATTCCCTTGCTGATCAACTACGCCGGCTTCACCACCGGCCTGATCCTGTTTCTGTTGCTGACCATGATCTGGCTGTTCAACGCCCGCTGGCGTGTGGCACGCTGAGACGAGGCCTGGAGAACATCATGCTGGGGTCAGGAGATTTCGAATCTGTTCCAGCGTGTCTGCGGTACGCAACGCTTGGCGCACGGTCCGCAACACCTCGATTGCGTGAACCTGACGCACCAGCGCCAACCCGTCGGAACCGAACTTTAGTTCCAACGCCAATTCGATGCCCTCCTGGAGACCTTCCGCACGTCCTTGCTCACGTCCTTGCTCTCGTCCTTGCTCTCGTCCTTGCTCACGTCCTTGCTCACGTCCTTGCTCACGCCCTTGCTCCAGTCCCTTGCTCCAGTCCCTTTTCTTGTGCCAGACGTTCCACGCTTGTAATGTAAGGCATTTGTCGTTCCTCCTCGAAACGATGAATCTCTTCCGCAAACTGCCGTTCGAGCTCCGGCGGCAGATCCATCAGCCAGTCGATCAGACGAAACAACTGCCGGATCTCCTCAGCCTTCAATCCGCGCTCAAACAAGCTCTTGACCAAACGCGTCTTCCACTGGTAACGCTCCGCCAAGCAGCGGCGGGTTTCCAGCGTCTTCAAGTGCGCCAACACCACTGCTGCAAACGGGTTCGAGTTGGCCTCCAATCCGGGCAGGTCTTGGACATAGTCCAGTAGCTTGACGATCGGGAACTGCATCCGCAGGGAAAAACCCCACCGACGATAGGTGAACTGCCGCGGCCGCCATCGTCGTTGCTCGTCCCCCAGCACCGCCAAGCTGATTACCGGGTGGCGAAACCGGTCGTAGATGCGGTAGTTGTAAATGTACATCCGCTCGCCAAATTGCTCGTCCCGCCGGTTTTGCACTTCGACATGGATCAGGATCCACAGTTCCTCACCATCCGCCAGCCACACCTTGAACAACTTGTCCGCCAACCGCGGCCCCAACTCCCCTTCCCGCACGATCTGTTGCAGCTCTTTGTCCAAGCTTTCGTAGCCGCGACTCCAATCCAAGTCGGCATGTATATCGGGAAAGAAGAACCTGAGGAAAGCCTTCAGGAACAACTCCAACGCTTCCTTCCACGGGTTATCGTAGTCGATCATTGTCTGGGCCTGCTACTCTGCCTACTCTGCCTGGGCCGGGTTGATCCTGCCGTCGCTGAACTTATTCTCGCGGAGAGACCGAGCCTCGTCGAGTAGCCATCGTCGCGTTGTGACGCGACGACATGGGGCCGCGGCATAGCCGTCTCCACCCAGCACCGCGCGAACGAGAGTCCTTCCAGCTGACTGGAGCGGCTGAACGCGGGCGTTGATCGACACCCTGACTGTCGGCGACCCGGACTATTGTAACCTGCTACACTCGGCTCCATAATGTGCTCGCACTGCGGCCGTCCACCGTCGGTCGTGGTCGCCGTTTCCGAAACTGCGTGGACTTGTCATGAAGCTGGAAGGCCGGATCGCGATCGTCGCGATCGAAGAGATCAGCGAAGTCTGTGTGTTTCTGGCCAGCGACGAAGCCGTGTTCATCACGGGTCAGGTCATCTGCCCGGACGGCCGCGCCGCCCTGGGATACCGGCGATAACCGTGACCATTTTCTTGCTGTGATTTGGAGCTAGCACCATGCGTCACAACGAGCGGAGATGGACGCTGAGATGTTGGATCGGGATGTTCCTGGTTCTGGCCTCCAGCGGATACGCCGCGGAACAGCCCTGGGACATGCTCACGGCCCAGCCGGAGGTAGTCCGCGCGTGGCAGGACCTGCGGTTCGGCATGTTCCTGTGCTGGGGACCGGTGAGTCTGACCGGCCAGGAGATCGGCTGGTCGCGGGGAGCTCCGCGGGGGCACGGTTGGCTCCAACTGGAAGGTCAGGGTCCGACTCCGGGCGAGCTCTACGATAACCTATACAAGACCTGGAAGCCCGCTCGGTTTGATGCCCGCCAGTGGGTACAGATCGCCCGCGATGCCGGTCAGCAATACCTGATCTTCCTGGTCAAGCATCACGACGGGTTCTGCCTGTACGACTCGCAGTTGACCGAATACAAGAGCACCGGCCCGGCGTCGGCTTGGACGCAGGATGTGCTGGCCGACGTGGCCCGGGAGTGTCAGGCGGCGGGTCTGAAACTGATCGTGTACTACTCCCAGCCCGACTGGCACCATCCCGACTACGGCACGGAGAACCATGCCCGGTACATCGCTTATCTGCATGGCCAGGTGTGCGAGATCCTGACCCACTACGGCCGGATCGACGGCTTTTGGTTCGATCTGGGCGGGAAGCCGGAGGACTGGGATTCGGTGAAGTTGTTTCAGCGGATGCGCACGCTGCAGCCGTGGCTGATCATCAACAATCGCTGCGGGCTGCCGGGCGACTACGACACCCCGGAGCAACGACTGGGTGGGTTTCGACTGGATCGTCCCTGGGAAACGTGCATGACCCTGGGGACGCAATGGTCGTGGAAGCCCGACGACCAGGTCAAGTCGCTAAAACAATGCATCGACGTCCTGGTCACCTGCGCTGGCCGCAACGGGAATCTGGCGCTGAACACCAACCCGATGCCCGACGGGCAGATCGAGCCGCGGCAGGCCGAGCGGTTCCGCGAGATCGGCGGTTGGCTGAAACAGTACGGGCAGACCATCGCTGCGACCCGCGGCGGGCCGTTCTGGGGACTCCACTGCGCCAGTACCCGCAAACACAACACGGTCTATGTGCACATCTTGAAGTGGTACGGCGACAAACTGCTGCTGCCCGCCATCCCCACGAAAATCGTCTCTCACTGCTTGCTGACCGGCGGGACAGCGACTGTCTGCCAGACGGCCGATCAGATCGAGATTCTCGTCCCACGTGAGCAGCGGCAGGAACTGGACACCATCGTGGCCTTGGAGCTTGACGGTCCGGCGAGCGAGTTGGAACCGGCCCAGATCCTCTCCGGCTCGCTGACCTTCGGCAAGCCGGTGACGGCCTCCAGTGTCTATCCTGACCCGGTCGGTCAGCAGTACCTGCCGGCCTTTGCCGTCGACGGTGACGCGGACAGCGGCTGGACGTTCGCCCCGACGCTCAAGTCCGCGTGGCTGGAAGTCGATCTAGGACAACCGACCATGTTCGACACTGCCGACATCCACGAACGCTACGATCGGATCCGGTCGTTTCGGCTCCAGATGAAGCAGGGGGAGCAATGGCTCACGATCCACGAGGGCGCGCGGATCGGCGAAAATCTCTCGATTACGTTCCCGCCCGTGACGGCCCAGTTTGTGCGACTGGAAGTGCTCGACACCACGATCAATCCGCTGGTCGACGAGTTCCACGTCTTCCGGTCCAAGTGACAGACTCCCAGAAGTGCTCCCCATGAAATCTCTCGAAATGCGCCTACCCACCGGTGTCTTGACCCGCTCTGTTGCGTGTTGCCTTGGGCTGCTGCTCTTGCTGTTGTGTCCGCTTCCTGCGGCAGCAGCCGACAAAGTGCGTCTGCAGCTCAAGTGGCAGCACCAGTTCCAGTTCGCTGGGTATTGCGCAGCCCAGGCGCAGGGATATAGCCAACGACACAGCCTAGAACATCTGCGATTCGAAGCCGGCCAGATGGTGCCGTTGCTGCAAACGACTCTGGTGAAAATCGGGCACATGAACCCCGGCCGCTGGCAGCGCATCGTCGAAACCTACGCCGAGCTGGGCATGCTGAAGCCGGATTTTAACTTAGAGAGATCTCCTTATGATCCCAATCTGCCACCGCCGGACCTGAGCTGGCTGTATGTTTTCATGGGCGTGACGACCTTGGTGATCGCGGTCGTTTCAGCACTCGCTGTTACCATCTATCGAATCAACACGCGACTCCGCCAGGAGGCTGCGGAGCGCAAGCAGGCCGAGCAGGCGCTGCAGGAGAGCGAGGGACGCTACCGTACGCTCTTCGAGCAGGCGAACGATGCCATCTGGATCCTGGAACTGGCAGGAGCTCGTGCCGGGCAGATTCTGCTGGCGAACGAGGCGGCCGCCAAGATGCACGGCTACACCGTCGCCGAGTTGGAGCAGATGAGGATTACCGACCTCGATGTACCAGAAAGCGTATCCCAAGCGCCGGAGCGTTTTGACAGCATCAGAAAAGGCGCATCGATTTCGGGCGAAACACGGCATGTCCGCAAGGATGGTACCGTGTTTCCCATTGAGTTCAGCGCGGCATCCGTCGCGTTCGATGGACGTTCGTGCGTGTTGGCTTTCACCCGCGACATCACCGAGCGCAAGCAGGCGGATGTCTATCGAGAATTGGGCCGGGAAGTCCTACAAATACTCAACGAGCCGGGGGATCTGCCGGATGCCATCCAGCGTGTCCTCGCCGCCTTGAAGACGCGGACCGGGTTCGATGCCGTGGGCCTTCGCCTGCAAGACGGGGAGGACTTCCCGTATTTCGTCCAGCAAGGCTTTCCCCAGGATTTTCTGCTGACGGAAAACACGCTAATCGAACGTGCCTCGGATGGCGGGGTGTGCCGGGACGAAAACGGCAACGTCAGGCTGGAATGTACCTGTGGCCTGGTCCTTTCCGGCGAGACCGACCCGGCCCATCCGCTCTTCACGCGGGGAGGCAGCTTCTGGATCAACGATTCCTTCCCGTTGCTCAACCTTCCGTCCGATCAGGACCCCCGACTTCATCCACGCAACCAATGCATGCATCACGGCTATGCGTCCTTTGTCCTGGTGCCCATTCGCAACAAGGACAGGATTGTTGGTCTGCTCCAAGTCAATGACCGGCGCAAAGGTTGTTTCACCCTCGATTCGGTTGAACGCCTGGAAGAAATTGCATCGCACATTGGCGAGGCACTGATGCGCAAGCGGACGGAGGAGGCACTGCGGCAGGTCGAGCAACTCGCACAACAAAAGACATCCTTACTCAAGTCGATCATGGAGAGTCCTCAGGGGGTGATCATATTTTCCCTTGATTGTGCCTACCGCTATACAGAATTTACCCTCTCTCACAAGGAGACGATTCGACGAATCTGGGGTGTGGAAATTGAACTTGGCATGAACATGCTGGACGTCATCAGCGACCCTGCGGACCGTGAAAGAGCTAAACGCAATTTTGACCGTGCCTTGCAGGGGGAACACCTGCTGCTGGAGGAGGAGTATGGCGACAACTCCCTTCAGCGGACATGCTATGAAGATCGTTATGGCCCCATCTTCGATATCGGCGGTTCGGTTACGGGTCTAACCGTCTTCGTGATCGACATCACCAATCGCAAGCGGGCGGAGGAGGAACTGGCCAGGGCCAAGGAAGCAGCCGAGCTGGCCACCCGCGTCAAGAGCCAGTTCCTGGCCAACATGAGCCACGAGATCCGCACGCCCATGACGGCCATTCTCGGCTATACGGATCTCCTGCTGGAGGAACACGTCGGCCATGCCACGCAAGAATACGTGGCCGTGATCAAACGCAGCGGAGAACAGCTGCTGGGACTGATCAACGACATCCTGGACCTCTCGAAGGTGGAAGCCGGGAAGATGCAGATCGAGCCGATCCGCTGTTCGCCCTGCGAGCTGGCGGCCGAGGTGGTCTCCTTCATGCAAGTCCACGCCGCCGCGAAGTTCTTAGTACTGAAGCTGGAACTGAACGGCCCCCTGCCCGAGACCGCACTCACCGATCCGTTGCGCCTCCGCCAGGTGCTGGGCAACCTGCTGGGCAACGCGATCAAGTTCACCGACCAAGGCGAAGTCCGCCTGGCCGTTCGACTCACCAGTGCTGGCGGTCCTCCGCGCCTCCGCTTCGACGTGACGGATACGGGCATCGGTATGGACGCCAAGCAAGTCGGCCAGCTGTTCAAACCGTTCACTCAGGTGGACAGTTCGCCCACGCGGAAGTTCGGCGGCACGGGTCTGGGGCTGTGTATCAGCAAGCATTTGGCCGAGACCCTGGGGGGCGGCATCGAAGTGTGTTCCCAGCCGGGCCAGGGCAGCACTTTCACGCTGACGATCGATCCGGGACCGTTGGACGATATTCGCCTGCTCCCCGAAAGCGTGGGGGCGGCCATTCAGCCGCCACCTTGCGTGGCGCCGGTGGCCGCGGGCCCGAGTGTGCTGCACGGCCGCATCCTGCTGGCCGAAGACGGTTTGGACAATCAACGGTTGCTAACGCTGCTGCTCCGGCGGGCCGGCGCCAACGTGATGGCCGTCGAGAACGGCCAGCTGGCCGTCGCAGCCGCCTGGGCCGCACACGAGGCAGGCGAACCGTTCGACGTGATCCTGATGGACATGCAGATGCCCGTGCTGGACGGCTTTGACGCGACCCGGCAATTGCGTCGACGGGGCTACACGGCCCCGATTATCGCCCTGACGGCGCACGCGATGGCCGAGGATTGCCAAGCATGCCTCGCCGCCGGCTGCAACGACTACGCCACCAAGCCGATCGACCGGCAGAGGCTGCTGGCCACGGTCGCTCCCTGGGCGCCCAGCGGTCGAATGCCTTGCGAGGCACCCGCTGCCTCACACCAGGCGAGCACCACTCAGCTTCCCAGCTTGCTCTATTCGGATCTGGACCGCGCCGACGATCCTGAACTCGTCGAGCTGGTCGACTTCTTCGTGGGGGCCATGCCAGACCGGATCAAGGCCCTCGAGGCTCAGGCCCAGAACCGAGACTGGCACGCCTTGGCGCGATCGGTCCATGGTCTCAAGGGGGCGGCCGGAACTTATGGGTTTGGCGCGATCACGCCCTACGCGGCTCAACTGGAAGCTGCCGTGCACGAGGGCCAGTCGGAGGAGCGGATGCTCTCGGCGGTCGAGGAACTCCTCAGCCTCTGCCGCCGCCTGCGCGCCGGCCACGCCCCCACGTAGTCGCGTCTCTCCGCGGCTGTGAAAAAATGTGGGAACACGATTCATGGTCGGGTGGGCCAAGTACTCGCGGCCCACCAATTCTAAGGAACTGGCCTGGCTGGCTATGGTGGGCCCCGCGTACTTGGCCCACCCGACGATTGCTTCACAGCCTCTCCGCGACGTCTTGGGCAAGCAGCGACAGCCAGTCGTCGTCCGACTCCCACCGCAGCGAGCTGAAGGCCTCGCCCAGCATGCGTTCGGACTGGTCTCTGATCACGTCAGGATACCAGGCGTCTGCGATCCTTCCGCCATCGTCCGGCACCGTGGGTAGGACGAGCCCCATCGGCCGCCTGGTCAGACTCGATGCTTCCCACGACGCGACGGTGGGAAAACGGGGTGAGCCGGTCGGCGTCCCAATCGGCTGGTGAAGGCTCCCGTCGGCCACGCGATCGGGAGACGCGTCAGTCAGCAGCACGGGCGAATTCGACGGATGGCGGTCAATCGGCTGGGCCTCACCCTCGCCCGAAACGCGATACCCGTTCAAATAGTTGATCACCGTCAGCGCATCCACGGGTGTAATGAACCCGTCGCCGGAGGGATCGAAGTAGGGCGCGTCAGAGTCGGCGGGGCGGTCCGCCGGCAAACGTCCCCGCGCATCGCGCAGCGTGGCACTGTTCAATTCGCTAATCAGCCTCAGGACATCCAGCGGAGCCACCTTCCCGTCCTGATCGACGTCCAGGGGATCCCGCCCATTGCACCAGGGAGAGGGGTTGGCCGCCACCAGAATCTGTAACGTCTGTCGAAGACTGAGTTGTCCACGATCGGTCGCCGTCACCTCCACGCTGACACGAGCGGCTAGATCCCGATCCAGACTCTGGCCGGCCTTGAGCTTCAGGTGTCGGCCGACCACTTCGAAACGGTTATCGCTGACGGCAAACGCCGCCGTGTCGCCCGCGTCCGGATCGACTGCCGACAGCCACCCAATTCCTGCGCCCGTCAGATGCTCGTCTACCGTAGCGGGGTCCAAGGCTATCGAGGTCGGCGTTTCATTGACGTCGATCACGAGAATGGTGAAGGCCTTGGTCAAGTTCAAGCCGCCCGCATCGGTCGCCGTGATGTTCAGGCTGACGCTTGGTGCCGTCTCGAAATCGAGCGTTTGGCCCGCCTTGAGTTTCAGCTGGCTGCTCACGATTTCGAACCGGCTGTCACTGACCGTCAGTGTGTGCGTGTCGCCCGGGTTGGGATCGGTCACTGCAACGGAGCCCACCGGTGCGCTGGCGGTCTGCTCCGCCAGCGTGTTTCCGGACAGGGTGATGTCCGTCGGAGCGACGTTCACATTGGTCACGACGATCGAGAACGGTTTCGTCAGTTCGAGCCCACCAGCATCTTGCGCTAGGATATTCAGGCTGACGCTTGGCGCGGTATGAAAATCGAGACTCTGGCCCGCCTTGAGTTTCAACTGGCCGCCCACGATTTCGAATCGGCTGTCGCTGACCGTCAGCGCGTGGGTGTCCCCCGCGTCGGGATCCGAGACAGTAACGTTGCCGATGATCGCGCCGGGAGCGTTCTCCGCAACGACATTGGCCGACAGCGTGATGTTCGTGGGCGCCTCGTTGACGTTCGTCACGAGAACGGTGAAGGTCTTCGTCAAGTTCAAGCCACCCGCGTCGGTGGCCGTGATGTTCAGGCCGACGCTCGCTGCCGTCTCGAAATCGAGCGATTGGCCCGCCTTGAGTTTCAGCTGGCCGCCCACGATTTCGAATCGGCTGTCGCTGACCGTTAGCGTGTGGGTGTCTCCAGCGTCGGGATCCGAGACGGTGACGTTGCCGATAGCCGCGCCGGCAGCGTTCTCCGCAACGACATTGGCCGACAGCCCGATGTTCGTAGGCGCCTCATTGACGTTCGTCACGAGGACCGTGAAGGCCTTGGTCAAGTTCAAGCCGCCCGCGTCGGTGGCCGTGATGTTCAAGCTGATACTCGGTCCCGTCTCGAAATCAAGCGATTGGCCCGCCTTGAGTTTCAGCTGGCCGCCCACGATTTCGAACCGGCTGTCGCTGACCGTGCGCGTGTGGGTTTCTCCGGCGTCGGGATCCGAGTCGGTGACGTGGCCGAGGGCCGCGCCGGGAGTGCTTTCAGCGACGGTGTTGGCCGACAACCCGATGTTCGTCGGCGCCTCATAGACGTTCGGAACGAGAACGGTAATGGCCATCGACAAGTTCAAGCCGCTCGCGTCGGGGGACGTGATATTCAAGCTGATACTCGCTGCCGACACGAAATCGAGCGATTGGCCCGCCTAGAGTTTCAGTTGGCCGACCACGATTTCGAATCGGCTGTCGCTGACCGTCAGCGTGTGGGTATCCCCCGTGTCAGGATCCGAGACGGTGACGTGGCCGATAGCCGCGCCGGGAGCGTTTTCAGCGACCGTGTTGGCCGACAGCCCGATGTTCGTGGGCGCCTCATTGACGTTCGTCACGAGAACGGTGAAGGCCTTCGTCAAGTTCAAGCCACCCGCGTCGATGGCCGTGATGTTCAGGCTGACGCTCGCTGCCGTCTCAAAATCGAGCGATTGGCCCGCCTTGAGTTTCAGCTGGCCGACCACGATTTCGAACCGGACGTCGCTGACCGTCAGCGTGTGGGTATCCCCGGCGTTGGGATCCGCGACGGTGACGTGGCCGAGGGCCGCGCCGGCAGCGTTCTCAGCGACCGTGTTGGCCGACAGCGTGATGTTCGTCGGCGGAGTGTTGATTTCCTGGACGCCGAAATTGATGCTGCTGACCGAATTCATGCCCGACAGCACGACCGTCTGGGTACCGGCCACCAGCGTGTTCGTCAGCACCGAGACGTTATCCGAATCGCCGTTGGCCACGGCCAGGTCGATGGTCCCGTTATGATCGATGTCCGCTGCGATCACTGCGAGCGGGAGGCTGGTGGGGAAGTTGGCTTGTCCAAAGTTGGTTGGATCGCTGAACGTCCCGTCGCCCTTATTGCGCAGTACGGACAGATTTCCCGCGTTCCCGTTGGTGACGACCAGATCCACAGCCCCATCCGCGTCCATATCCGCCGCCGCCAGGGACGAGGGACCTTTTCCGCCCGAGTAGTTTTTGGCGGCCGCGAACCAGCCGTCACCCTGATTGAGCAGAATCGAAATGTTGTCCGACAAGACATTGGCGACCGCCAGATCGAGCTTACCATCGGCATTCAAGTCGGCCGCCGCCAGGGCAAACGGCGCGTCGCCGACCGGCAGATTCGCGGCCGCGACAAATCCGCCATGCTGGTCGTTGATCAGCAGCGTCACATTGTCACTATCGATATTGGCCGCAGCGAGATCTGCGTAGTTGTCGCCATTCAGGTCCACGGCCACGATCGCCACCGGTGAATCGTCGGTCGTGTAGGTCCGGCGTGTGGGGAAGCTGCCGTGCCCGTCATTGAACAGCACCGTGACACTGTTGCTGGCATCGTTGGCGATGGCCAGGTCCAAGTCGCCGTCGTGGTCGAAGTCTCCGGCAGCGATGGAACTGGGACCGATGCCGGTCGCGAAGGATTGCGCCGGTCCGAAACTCCCGTCCTCGCGGTTGAGCAGGACGGACACGCTGCTGCCATAGGCATTGGTGATTGCCAGGTCAGGCCACAGGTCCCCGTTCAAGTCGGCAGTAACCACCGCGGAAGCTCCTAACCCGACCGCGATGGTGGCGGTGGTGGCGAACCCGGCCGGCCCGCGATTCGTCAAGATCGAAACCGTGTTGCTGACGCTGTTGGCGACCGCCAGGTCCGAGCGGCCATCCCGATTGAAATCACTGACCGCGAGTGCCCGCGGACCACCGTCGGCCCGGAGTTCGGTGGTGGTGAACGAGTTGCCCAGCGGGTAGGTCTGCCGCAGATCGGCCTGCGCGACGATCCGGAGCTGGTAGGTGCCGG
This sequence comes from Planctomycetota bacterium, assembly GCA_026692885.1. Next base: position 15,150 of record JAPLNJ010000721.1, read on the forward strand.
CGCCCAAGCTGGGAAATTCGTAAGTCCCGGACTCGTCGACATTGGGTGTGCCCGGCGCATCGGTGCGGGTCACTGCGGTGGGTTCGTCGACATCCAGTTGGCCGTTGCCATTGACATCCAGGAAGACCGTGATGTTGGCCAACCCGGACTCGCCCGGATCACGTTTACCATTTCCATTGGTGTCCCGAAACAGCGTTCCGGTGATGCTGTTGCCGGAGACGCCGCCCTCGAACGTGTTGCCAAAGTCGACATCCGTGCGAACTTCGCCGGGGCCGAGCGCGATCTGATACCGTCCGTCGCCGGCCGGCGCGGAAAGGGTCCCGCCGCTGGGGACGACCTCGGCCACGCGATAGGTCGTCAGGGCCGACAGATTGGTGAAGGCATAGAGGCCGGTGGCGTCCGTCGTACGCGATGGCTCCCCCACGTCCAGCTGCCCATTCTGGTTCAGGTCCAAGTAGACCACCGCAGCCGGCAGTCCTGGTTCGAAGGACTCCCGCAGTCCGTTGCGATTCACATCCTGGAAAACCCGACCACGAATTTGTCCGGGCGCGGCCCGGTCGCCGAAGTTCACGGCCGTAGCGACCTCGCCATCGCTCAGTTGCACGACCTGGCTAAAGCCGGGTGTGTTCCACAGCAGGGAGACTTGATTCGCGCTGCCGTTGGCGACGCCCAGATCCTGATCGCCGTCGCCGTCCAGGTCGGCGAGAACCAGGGCCGTGGGATTCGACCCCGCTGGGAAGCTGACCACCGGCGCAAAGGGAACGCTGCCGCCCTCCGGCACGATGGCGACTACCAGCGGAGCCGCCAATCGCAATTGGTTGGGATTCAGCTTGCCGCCCGCGGGCGCCGTGGCCGTACGCTGGGTCTGGGTGACTTGCGCGTCCAGGTGCAGGCCAAAAATCTGTTGTCCTTGCGAGGTCGCCGTAAACTCGATGAAGCCCAACCGGCCGTAATCGGGCGTCACTCCTTCTGTCGCGGTGAGCGACTTGCCTCCAAAGTTCTCGACGATGCCGGAGTTCTGATCGATGCTGCCAGTAAAACTGGGGTTGTAGACGAAAATCCCGTTGTGATCCAATCGCACTCCGGTGGATAGTCCCGACTGGTACGTGACATCGATCGCTCCCTGCAGCACGCCCTTGCTGTACGTCGACGGGGGCAGGCTGGTCAAGCCCAGCACAAACAGGTCCCGCAGCCAGATCTCAACGTAGTACGTGCTGCCCGTAGCCACACTGCTCAGCGAGGTCGGCAGGGTCGTGACTTCGATCTGCGGCGTCGGTTGCGCCACGACGACCAACACATACTCCAGTGTCTTGCTGGGCGTTACCGTCACCAGAGACGTGTCGCTAATCGACAGGCCTCCTTGGTCCGTCGCCGTCACCGTGATCACGGCCGGGGTCCGATCCTGGATCGCGGTGTAGGAGTGATAGGTAAGCTCCAGCGTGCCGCCCGCCTGAACCACGGCCTCCACCAGTTGCGAATTGCTGCTGCTGGCCGTGTACGTCAAGCTGTCGCCCGCATCGGGATCGAAGAACACGCTGCTCAGACTGACCGTTTCCGTGGCGGCGCCATCGGACCGCATGCGGTCGTCGATGCCGCTACCGATGAGCACCGGTGGCTCGTTGAGGTCCGCGACGTGAATCCTGATCGTCGCCGTCGTCTGCCGGTGCCCGCGGTCCTCGCCGCGGATGGTCAGTACATAGCTGTCCAGAGTCTCGTGATTCAGCGGGGCGGTGACCGTCAGTCGGCCGGTCAGGGAATCCAAGGCGAACGTGCCGCCCGTATTCCCCGCGAGCAATGCCAAGGTGACCGTGTCGTCGGCCTCCGGTCCGCTGAACTGCACCGTTCCTACGAAGGTGCCCAACGCGACGTTCTCATTGACTAGGAAATCCTGATCCGGAATGACCGGCGGCTGATTGTAGGTCAGTTCAAAGGCCCCGATGTCGCTGACCGCCGCGCCGACCAGGTCGCCATCCTCGGGCCGCCGATAACCGCGTTGATCGAGCGTGATTGCATCGGGATCGCTGCCGCGATCCAGGGCGGGGCTACCCGGTTGCAGGCCCATGGTCAACGTCGGGCCGCCGTTGTCCTCCAGCGCCCGCAACAAGGGATCCAAGGGAGCGGCCACTGTGCCGACCTGGTCGCCGTTACTGCCGTGGACGAAACCGGCCGCGCTGCCACGCCGTCCGATCAGGTTGTGCCCCAGCGAGGTGAATGGACCGCTCACGTCCGGGTCGGACTGGGTCGCCGTGTTCAGGGCCACGATGGTATTCAGGACCTGCGCCGAGGCACCATTGAAGACCCCTCCGCCCAGGCCGGTCGCGGCATTGCCGGCGATCGTCACGTGGGTCAGCGTCAGCGCCCCCAATTCGTTGTAAATGGCACCACCGTTGAGCACCGCGGTGTTCTGCGTCAAGGTGCTGTTGACCACGGTGACCTCACCCTCCGTGCTCAGGTACAACGCCCCGCCGTCGAGGTCGGCCAGATTGTGGATGAAGCTGGAGCCGATCACGTTCAGCGGAGTCCCCGGATCGGCGGCGGTGAAGATCGCGCCTCCCTGCCCCGACGCGTGATTGTCGACGAAGCTGGAGTCGGTGACGGTCAGCTCGCCACCGTTCAGGATGGCTCCGCCGAAGACGGCGTGATTGGCCTGGAACGTGGTACGTATAATGTCGAGTGTCCCGTCCGCGATGATCGCGCCACCGAACAACTGGGCCGTATTGCCCTGCAGTACGCTGTCCGTGATGGTCAAGACGGCGCCGGCCAAATTGTGAATCGCCCCGCCTTGGTCCGCCGTGTTGTTGGATAACCTGCTGCGGGTGACGGTCAGCGAATCGCGATTGTCGATGCCGCCGCCCACGCCGACGCCGACCGCCGTGTTCGTGTCGACCACGCAGTCGATGAGCACCAGGGAGCCTTGGTTCTCGATCCCGCCACCGTTCTCCGTGGTCCCTGTCGCACGGCCGCCTTGGATGGTGACGCCAATCAGCGTCAGCGTGGCACCAGGATGTACGTCGAAGACGCGGTCCAAGCTGGCGGCGTCGATGACCGTGGTGGCCGCTCCGGCGCCCGTGATCGTCAGGCCCCCCGGCGCGATGTCCAAGTCACCCTTGGCCGCGGCGTCTTCGTTGGTGCCCGCGATCGTCAGCTTGTACGTCCCGGCCGGCAGCACGATGGCGTCCGGACCCGCCAACGCATTGGCCTCCATGATCGCCGCCCGCAGTGTGATCTCGTTCGCGGCGCCCGTGTTGACCAGGCCGTTGCCCGGTGTCAGGTCGATTTTGTCCGCCGTGCTGTTGACGGTCAGCAGCGGATCGTCGTCAGTAAGCGTGCCCTGCCCCTGCCCGTCTTGCAGGTTGGCGTTCACGGGATTGGACAAGTTCACGAAGAACGTCTCCGTGGGCTCATGTTCGAAGTCGCCCACGACCGGCACCACGACCGTCTTGGTCGTCTCGCCCGCCGCAAAGTGCAAGGTGCCGCCGACCGAGACGAAATCCACTCCGGAAGTGGCCGTGTTGCTCTGGGTGCTGTAGTCGACCCACACCTCCCGGCCGCTGACCGGCGACAGGGTGATCGTGAACTCCACGTTGGTGTTGCCAACGTCGCCTTCGACGGCCAGCGTGGCGTCGTTGATCGTCAGTTTGGGCAGCGGATCGTCGTCGACGATCGTGCCGATGCCTTGGGTCTTCGTGATGCGTGCCCCACTGGCGTTCGACAGCACGAGCGAAAACGTCTCGTTGTCTTCGTTCAGCACATCGCCCAGGACGGAGACCGTGACCGTCTGACTCGTCTGGCCGGGATGGAACGTGAGCGTGCCTGTGGTGGTCTGATAGTCGAGTCCCGCGGTGGCGGTGCCGGCAACCGTGGTGTATTGGACGGTAACCGGCTGCGGACTGGCGGCCGACAGGTTCACGGTGAATGTGTACGGGGACGCTCCCGCATCCCATTCGGAAGTCAGCGTCAGGTCATCGATCGCCAGCGTGACGCCCTCACCGAAGTCCTGATCCACCGCGACTTGGCCAGGGTACAAGTTGACGACTTGCTTGCCTGCCTGCCCGGGAGGCAAGGTCTGTTCCCACCCCGGCGGCAGCACCTGACGCACCAAATAGTCGCCCGGCACGAGAGTTGCAAAACGATAGTTGCCGCCTGCATCGGTCACCGTGGACGTCTCACCGCCGTCCAGACGCCCGTTGTCGTTGGCGTCCAGGAAGACCGTCCGGCCAGCAAGTCCAAGTTGCTGGAACTCGTTGGCGGTTACCCGAACTCTGTCGAATCGCTCCCCGGGTTTGGAGTTGTCATACAGGCCCACGCGTCCGTGACTGACCGCACTGGTTGTGAACGTGCTGACCGGCGTCGTGTCGTCGTTGAGGAATGCGGCATACGTGTCGCCGACCACGTCGATCCGAATTCGTACATCGGTCTGTCCAGGGACAAATAGGCCCGCAACTGGATTGAAGCCATAGTCCCCGTAGCCGTTCCCACGCACGGCCCAGTCGAGTCCGGTGTATCCACTGAAGCCGCCGCAGGTCACCAGCAGCACGCCGTTGTTTCCGTTGTCCGAACCGCGAAGCCAAATCCCACCGTCGGCGATGTCCTGGATTTCCACCGTAACGCTGAAGTCCTTGAGGTCGAAAGGCAGACTGGAATACGTCAGCGGACTGGTGCCAAAGTCCTGGGCGAAGTAGACACCGCCGGACGCTTGCCAATTGCCGATTCCGTTTTCCCACAGCGGCGAAGCACCCGCGTTGAAGTTGTCCTCAAAGTCGACGGCGGCAAAGGATCCCCGCCCATCTTGATCCAGATCGTGGAACACGCGCCCGTGGATTTCGCCGTAGTACCGCTCCACCGCCCCGATATCGACCGTCGCCGTACCGTCCCCGTTCCCATCCTGCGGCCGGGCCGTACCCAGCTGATCGATTGCCCCGGCCAAGGCGTTGTCCCCCGCATCGATGACCGGACTGCCGGGCAGCGGCACGTGGCTCAGCGTCGCACCGCCGTTGTTCTGCAGCGGCCCTAGCTGCGGATCGAGCGGACTGAGGCTCGTGCCCACTTGATCGCCGTTGACGCCCGGCGCAAAACCACTGCTGTCAGGCGCCGCACCGATCAGATTATGGCCCAGCGAAACGGAGGTGCCATTTCCCTCCAAGTCATTCCCGCCAACGTTGGCCGCCACGATCGTGTTCTGCAACCGAAGCTCTCCGTGGTTGAACACGCCTTTGCCGAGCCCGGAAGCCGAGTTTCCCGTGATCGTCGTGTTCGTGACGAAGGTAGCGTTCGACACCGACAGACCACCACCATCCGCTCCTGCATCATTTCCGGAAATCGTGCTGTCGCTAATGGCGATAGGTTGCGCCGCCTCGACGCCGCCTCCCGCTGATCCCGCTTGGTTGTCCGCAATCGTGCTCTGCCGGATAATCCAAGACCCGTCGCCTGAGTTTGCCGCCAATCCGCCGCCGCTTCTTGCCGCTCGGTTGCCCGTGATCGTGCTCGAGTTGATGGTCCAAGAACCCTGGCCATAGAGGCCGCCGCCATCCGCACGGGTGGCCACATTTGCCGTGATTTCCGCGCGGTCCAAGGTCACGATGCCGCTGCCATTAATGCCGCCCCCGTAATCCGCTGTGTTGTTCGAGATCTGGCTCGATATGACAGTGAGGTTCGCCGTGTGCCAATTGAAGATGCCACCGCCACCGTGCACGCTCTCCGACACACTGGCCGCGTGATTGCCTTTCACCAGGCACTGTTCCATGACGACGCGTCCGCTGGAATACACTCCTCCGCCTGCTGAGGAATCCCCGCCCGTGATTGTCACGCCCACCAAGTGTAGCGATGCCTCGAACGTCACCTGAAACACGCGGTCCAACTGCTGCGCGTCGATCGTGGTCAGGTCACTGCCCGGGCCCAGGATGGTCAAGGTGCCCGTCGTATCGGTAACGTCCAGGTCGCCGGTGGCCGCGGCGTCTTCCCCTGCACCGGCGAGAGCCAACTCATACATCCCGGCGGCCAGGATGATCGTCTGCGCGCCGGCGAGGGCGTTGGCCTCCATGATCGCCGCGCGCAGCGTGCGATGGCCGTTGACGTCGGCGACGATGCCATCGCCCGGATTGGCGTCGACCGTGTCTTCGAAGCTGTCCACGAAGAAATACGAGGAATCGAAGTATTCGACCGCGCCAATATCGACGGTCGCTGCCCTATCGCTATTGCCGTCCAGAATCCGCGGCGCCCCGCGCTGGTCCGTCGCCGCCACGCCGGTGTTGTCCCCCGCATCGATGACCGGACTGCCGGGCAGCGGCTTGTGCGTCTGCGTCGGTCCGCCGTTGTCCTGCAGCGGGCCGAGCCTTGGATCGAGAGGACTGATTATCGTCCCGAGTTGATCACCGTTCACTCCCTGAACGAACCCAGTGCTCCCATCGCTCTTGCCAATCAAGTTATGGCCCAGGGACTCGAAGATTCCTCCGACATCGGTGAAGCCAGAATCCGCTACGTTTCCCGCCACGATGGTGTTGCTTAGGCGGACGGCTTGGGGCGCCGGGTTATGGAAGGCGTAAATCCCAGCGCCGGCGGGGAAGTTGGCCGTGTTGTTGACGATCGTCGAGTTCTCAACGATCGCTGTCGCACCGTTAGCCACCAGAAGTCCACCGGCCCACTCTCCCAGTGCCTGGTTGCCGGAAATGGTCGAGCCGACAATTGTCAGGATGCCGGGGCCGTTCTGGTCAATGGCACCTGCAGCGCGGTGGGCGATGTTCCCCGTGAACAGACTGCGACTAATCGTCAGAGTCACCCCGCTGAGGCCAATCGCGCCACCGTCCGCGCTGGCGGTGTTGGCGCTGAAGGTCGAATCTTCGATGGTGCCATTCGTTTCGGCGATCGCGCCACCAGCCGTGGCTGAGTTCCCCGTGAAAGTGCTGCGGCGAATCGTTGTCGTGTTGCCGCCGAATAGAGCGCCACCAGCGCCCACGGCAGTATTTAGGGACAGGACGCTATTCGTCACGGTGGCTGTCCCCCGGTTATACACGCCGCCTCCACGCTCATCCGCCCGGTTATTCATGATGGTGCTGTCCGCCACCACCAGCAGCTTCCCTTCATCGTTGAATATGCCGCCTCCGTAATAGGCTTCGTTGTCGGCGATGACGGCGTGATCGATTTCAATGTCACCTAAACTCCGGACACCGCCCCCAGAGGAGAGCAACCGATAATCATATCCCTCGCCCGGAGCCAGCGTTTCCACGTGGCCGCCGGTGACAGTTACGTGGGACAACGTCAACGGGGCTCCTGACTGCACATCGAACACGCGGTCCAGTTGGTTGGCATCGACGATCGTCACGTCCGCGCCGGCGCCGATGATCGTCAAGTCGCTGGTGATGTCCAAATCACCGGTGGCCGCTGCGTCTTCGCTTGCGCCCGGAATGGACAAGTCATAGGTTCCCGCACCCAGCAGGATCATATCGGGGCCGGGACGGGCATTCGCTTCCATGATTGCGGCCCGCAGCGTGGTCCGGCCGAGGGCGTCTGCCGCAATGCCATCGCCCGGATTGGCATCCACCGAGTCCGCCGTGCTGTTGACCACCATCGCCGCCATCAGCGAGACGTTGCTCGCGTTGTAGCTCGGCTGGAAGCCGAGTCCCGCGGGCATGCCAGAAAGGGTAGTCTGCCCAAACTCGCCAGTGTGCGCCGCGAAGGTCAGGGGCTGGAAAGTCTGCCCGAACGACGGAGTGAAGCCGCCGCTGGCCGTCACGTTCAAGGTGCCCCCGAGCGTCGCCCGGCCCGTTACGCGGAGTTGATCGTACTGGGTGCCGGCCGCCAGACCGCCGACTTCGATGTTCAGTTGACCAGTCGTCGTTTGGGTATAGTCGCCGTCGATCGTCAGCACTCCGGGCGAGGTACCGGGAGCGAATGTAGCCGCATTCGACACGGCAGCGCGAACTTGGCCCGTGCCAGTCAACAGCCCGGCACCGACGAGGTTGAGTTGGGCCGCCGCGAGAATGCCGTCGGCCTCAACCTGCACGTGTACGCCGTCGATGGTTGTCGCGCCCGCGCCGAAATCCACCTGCCCCCCGCCATGCACGGTTAGCGCCACCGTACTCGCGGCGTTGGTGAGCGCAGGCAGGGCCGTTAAGTCGAGGCGGCCACCACTCCCTGCTTCCAGCCCGGCGAAACACGGTCCGCCACACGAACTGCCGGTGCTGCCCGACAGAGTCGTTAGACCTGAGAGATCCACAAGACTACCCGCACCAGTCGCGGAAACGGTGTAGTTGCGCCCCGGCGTTCCGGCATAGGTCGTCGCCTGCGAAACGTCGACGACCCCGCCACCCGTGGCCAGCAGAAACACACCGGTCAACGTCTGAATCTGCGGCAACTCCAGACGTCCGCCGCCGCTGGCGCGGAGCGTCGAATCATTGCCCGTAATCGCAGTCAACGCCGACACATCGATCTGATCCGTCGGCCCTGCCACGCTCAGAGAAACCTGGTTCGTCGTTGAAGTCGTTGAAGATAAGTCGACTCGTCCGCTGTTGCTCGTTTCCACCTTGACGAGACAGGGGCCACCGCAACTTCCCACATTGGTGCCGCCGACCAAAGTCGTGACGCCGGACAGATCCACGAGACTGCCGCTGCCGTCCGCGCTGATCGTGTGGATGCGGCCGTACGTTCCGGCGTAGCTGGTCGCGTGCGAGACGTCGATCAGGCTGCTGCCCGTGGCCAGCAGATACACGCCGGTTAGCGTCTCGATCTTCGGCAGGGAAAGGCGTCCGCCACCGCTGGCGCGGAGCGTCGAATCACTGCCCGTGATTGCGGTCACGGCCGACAGCACGATTTCATCGGTTGGCCCTCCCACGCTCAGCGAGACTTGATTCGTCAGCGACGTCGTCGCGGATAGGTCGACTCGCCCGCCGTTCTTCGCCTCGATCTTCACCAGACAGACGCCACCGCAACTACCCACGCTGGAACTTCCCGTCAAAGCCGTGACACCGGACAGGTCGACCAGACTGCCGGCTCCATCGGCGCTGATCGTAAACGCTTGGCCGGCGGTACCACGGTAGCTCGCGGCGTTAGGAAGGTTGAGCCGACCAGCATTCGTGGCGTAGAGGTTGGCCAGTTGCAGGTTGGTCGGACCGAGGGCGGCCACCGACGCCGTCGTCCCGGAGGCCGTCAACGTGGCTGCCGCGTCGACTGTCAAGGCACCCCGGAACACGGCGAGACCGGTTACCGTAAGCGACGTTCCCACGCCTGACACCACTAGCGACTCTTCCGCCTGAAGCCGCTGGACCGTTCGTGATCCGGTGCCGTGTGTGACGACAACTTCGCCCGGCACGTCGATCAACACGTTGGCGCCGCTGGGTGGCACTGCGTCGCTATTCCAGTTGGCCGCCGAAGACCACAATCCGTCGCCGGCTTCGCCGTCCCAAAAGTAGCTCGTGAACGTCGCCGTCACCGTGTCGGTGGCCGCGCTGAAGGCCGTATCGAGCCCGTTGGTCGTGGTGCTGACCCTCTGACCCGAGCTGCTCTCGGCACGGTCCCAAGCGCGGAAGGTCAATACATTCGCGAGTGTCGTACTCGGTCCGTCGCTGCGCCGATATCGCAGCCGCGTGTTCGCGTCGGCGGCCAGCAGCAAGGCACTCGCGTTGCTGACCGTGCCGACGTTGGTCCAGGTCCCGCCGTCATCCAGGCTGTACTGCAGCGTGCCGTGAGTGCTGTCCACTGCCGTGATTGCGACGCCCCGCAGATCACCCGCATCCACATCCGTGACGCCGCCGACGAGATTCGACACCAGCGTCCCGCGATCCAGACTGGCGGTGCTGGTCAAGGGCAACAGGACGTCCAGATTCGTATCCGCCAACACCGGCGCATGATTGAAGAAGTGGTTAGCGAAATTGATGCCCGTCAGGACTTGGCCGGCATACAGCGAGGACGACAACGCCGGCAGCGATTCCCAGCCGGCCTGCGAAACTTCCGCGACCCGGTAGCTGCCCGGCGCGAGTCCGGTAAACGCATAATCGCCGCTCGCATTCGTCACGCTGCTCGGCTCGCCCCTGTCCAACGTGCCGTTCTGATTCCAATCCAGGTAGACGGTCCAGTCCGCCCAACCCGGCTCGCTACCGTCGCCCGCTTGGCTGCCGTCACGGTTGTGGTCATGAAACAAGCGGCCGTGAATTTCGGCCCAGTACCGTTCCACCGCGCCGATATCGACCGTGGCCGTGCTATCGCCGTTGCCGTCCTGCGGCCGCGCAATACCGGTTTGATCCGTGGCCGGCGCGCCGGTGTTGTTTCCCGCATCGATCACCGGACTGCCCGGCAAGGGCAGATGGGTGAGCGTCGTTCCGCCGTTGTCGGCCAGCGGACCGAGCAGGGGATCGACCGGGCTGCCATTGATACCGACGACGTCGCCATTCACGCCATTGGTGAAGCCACTGCTGCCGGAGCCGTCGCCGATCAGATTATGGCCCAGCGAAATGAACCCCCGGGCGCCGGCGATGTCGCGTCCGCTGGCGGACCAGTTCCCGGCGATGATGCTATTCTGGATGTAGAACGTGCCCTCGTTCAGGATACCTCCCACCCAAGTCCCGACGGTGTGATTTCCCGTGATCGTCGAATTGGTGATGGTGACGGTGGCCGTACCATGGGCGGTGATCCCGCCGCTGGCCGACTGCCCCACGTTACCCGACACCGTAGAGTTCACCATGGTCAGGGTCCCACCCACCGCCATCCCACCCCACTGGTTGGCGCGATTGTTCGCAATCGTGCTGCCCGACACGGTCAGGTTGCCGTCGACGCGAATCCCGCCCGTGTCGCCTGTCGCTACGTTGCCCGACACGAGACTGTCCTGGAGATCGATCGTCGCGCTCCCATCGACGGTCATGCCGCCGACTGTGGGGGCCGTGTTTCCGGTCACGGTACTGCGCACCACGTTGATCCGCGCGTAACTCAGACACCGCAGGCCGCCAGCTTGGGTCGTGGCCTGGTTACCGGTCACGACGGTGTCGGTCAAGGTCGCCAGGCCGGAGTTACCGCGCACCAGCAAGCCGCCCCCGGTGTCCGCCTTGCCGCCCGTCACAGTGACGCCCGTCAGCTGCAGAGTGACGCCCGACTGCACGTCGAACACGCGATCCAGCTGGTGGGCGTCCAGAATGGCCACGTCCGCGCCGCTGCCGATCATGGTGAGATTCTGTCGGATGTCCAGGTCGCCGGTCGCGGCGAGGTCTTCACCGCTTCCCGGAAGCGACAGGTCATACGTCCCGACGGCCAGCACGATCGTATCCGCCCCGGCCTGGGCGTTCGCTTCCATGATCGCAGCGCGCAGGGTGTGTCGGCCGTTGGCGTCCGCTACGATGCCGTCGCCCGGATTGGCATCGATCGTATCCAGGAAGCTGTCGACAAAGAAGAAAGAGGGATCGAGATATTCGACGGCGCCGATGTCGGCCGTCGCCGTTCCGTCTTGGTTCCCGTCCAGGCTGCGGGGCAGACCGAGTTGGTCGGTGGCGGCGGTGCTGCGGCCCGCATCGACTACCGGACTGCCGGCCAGCGGCGCATGCGTCCACGTCGGCCCGCCGTTGTCCTGCAGCGGCCCCAGTTGTGCGTCACGGGGGCTGGCCGCCGTTCCCACCTGGTCGCCATTCACGCCCGTCGTGAATCCTGTCGTGTTGTCTCCCGCGCCGATGAAGTTGTGGCCCAGCGAATGGATTTCGCCCGTCACGTCGACCGCCGTGCCCAATTGGCCGTTGCCGGCGACGATCGTGTTGCCCAGGTAGACGGGCGAGGGGCGGCCGCCACTAACCAAGATACCGCTGCCGCTGTCGGTTGCGGAGGAATTGCCGACCACGGTGCAATCGACAATCCAGGCGTTCGACCCGTCTTCAATGGAGATCGCTCCGGCATTGGCCCGGTTGCCGGACAGGGTAGAACGGTTGAGCGTAAAACTGCCGCCCCACGCGGCCTCGATGGCAGCGCCATTCCGCGCCGTGTTTCCCGTAAACGTGCTGCTCGTAATCGTCAGCGTTCCGTCTTGAATCCAAATCCCGCCGCCCCCTTCGGCCGTGTTGTTCGAGAACGTCGAAGTCTGGATCGTCCCATGCATCGCCGCGATGCCGCCCCCCGCGTACGCCGAGTTGCCCGTGAACGTGCTGCCGCGAATGCTTGTGGTCCCGGCCCCTCCGCTGATTCCGCCGCCGTAGTCCGTGGCCGTGTTTTGCAGAAGGGTGCTGTCCACCAGGGTCAGCGGCGCTGTTTCGTAGTTCGCGATCCCGCCGCCGTTCTGCGCCAAGTTGTTGGCGATCACGGCACGATTGACAGTCAGGTTGCCGAAGTTCAGAATCCCGCCTCCGGAACCCGTCTGTAAACTCGGCTCAACTCGGCCGCCGGTGACTGTCAAGCCGGAAAGGGTCAGCTTGGCATTCGGACGGACCTCGAAGACGCGGTCCAGTTGGCGGGCGTCGATGCTCGTCAGGTCCGCACCGGCGCCGAGGATCGTCAGTTCGCCGGTGACATCCAGGTCGCCGGTGGCCGCGGCATCTTCGAAGGTCCCGGGGATACTCAGCGCGTACGTTCCCGCCGCCAGCACGATCGTGTCCGGTCCCGCGTGGGCGTTGGTTTCCATGATTGCCGCGCGGAGCGTGTGTTTCCCGTTGGCATCGGCACCGGCGCCGTCGCCCAGGCAGGCATCGACCGTGTCCACGAAGCTGTCCACGACAAGGAAGTTGGGATCCACATACTCGACGGCGCCGATGTCCGTTCGACGCACGCCGTCGCGGTTGCCGTCCAGGCTGCGCGGGAAGCCACGCTGATCGGCGGTCGCCACGCCCGCATCGTCGCCCGCGTCAATCGCCGGACTGCCGACCAGCGGAGCGCGTGTTTGCGTCGGCCCGCCGTTGTCCTGCAAGGAACCGAGCTTGGGATCAAGCGGGGTGCCCGCAGTTCCTACCAAATCGCCCAGCACACCGTGCGTCAAGCCTGTGGCGACGCCGACATTGCCGATGAAATTGTGGCCTTGGCTGACGATCTCGCCTTGCAGGTCGGCCTTGCCACCCAACGAAGCGGCCGCGATGCTGTTCTTCAGCTGCAGCTCTCCGGAATAGTTGATGATGCCGGCCGGCGACCAAGTGGCTGAGTTCCCGACGATGGTGCTGGAGACGATTTCAATGGTGCCGCCCGCGTTCGCCACAGCGCCGGCGCAGGATGCGCTGTTGCCGGAAAGCGTGCTATTGCTGATGGAGGTAGTCCCGGCGTCGGTGTACAGGACCCCGCCGTCGAAGGCGGCGGAATTGCCGGAGAACGTGCTGCGAGTAATAGTCGCCGAGCCGCCATTGTAAATAGCGCCGGCGTAGTCATCCGCGGTGTTGCCGGAGAAAACGCTGCGGTCCACCGTGAAGGCCGCGCCGGCGCCGATGGCCAGGGCTCCCCCGCTGCGTCCGCTGGAACCGTTGTTGGAGAAAGTGCTGCCGGTGATCGACACTGTCCCGGCATCGGCTTGGATGGCACCGCCCTGATAGTAGGAGTAGTTGCTGGAGAAGACGCTGTCAGCCAACGTCACGATTCCTCCGCCGATGTACATCGCACCAGCGCTGTCGTCCGCGCTGTTCCCGGTGAACGTAGTGCGCACGAGCGTGGCGGTGCCGCTGCCCACGTTCGCGAACCCACCACCGCTCACCTGGGTCACGACATTGGAGACAAACGCGGTGTCCGTCACGAAGACCGTGCCATCGCCGTTCGAGAAACCGCCACCGTAAGCGTACCCCGCATTCCCGGACAGCGTGCTGTTCGTGAGGCTCAGCCAGCCACGGTCGTTGTAGATCGCTCCGCCCGAGGCCGTTCCGTTGGATGTCGCCGAGTTGCCGGACAGCGTGCAGTCCGTGATGCTCACCCAGCCGCGTTCGTTGTAGACTGCTCCGCCCGAGCTGGTTCCGCCGGCAGTGCCGCGGGTAATCGTCAACCCCGACAGTGTGAGCGACACCGTGGGACGGACGTGAAAGACGCGGTCCAGGCTGTTGCCGTCGACCATGGTCGAGGCTCGGCCGGCACCCACGATGATCAGCGAGTCGCGGATATCCAAATCTCCGGTGGCACCGGCGTCTTCGTAGGCGCCGGCCAGCGTCGAGACATAGGTTCCAGCAGGCAGGAAAATCACATCTTGGCCCGCTGAGGCGTTGGCTTCCATGATCGCCGCGCGGAGCGAAGTCTTGCCGGTAGCATCGCGGGCCAGTCCGTCACCGGGATTAGCATCGACGGTGTCTTCGGTGGTGTTGACCAGAAACCCGAATTCGACCGCGCCGATGTCGGCGGTGGCCGTGCCGTCGCCATTGCCATCCACGATGCGCAATGCCCCGCGTTGATCCGTGGCCGGGGCGCCGGTGTTGGTCCCGGCATCGATGGCCGGACTGCCACGCAACGGTGCGAGCGTCTGCGTCAGCCCGCCATTGTCCTGCAACGGTCCCAGTTGCGGATTGAGCGGACTGGCAACGGTCCCGACCAGATCACCGTTGACGCCGTTGACAAACGTGCTCCCCGACGCCTTCCCGATCAGATTATGTCCCAGGGAGGTGAACGACCCAGAGAAGTCCGGCGACGTCCCGCCCACGTTGGCCGCCAGAATCGTGTTGCCAATCTCAATCGGGTTGCCCGCATTGTAAATCCCCGAACCGTCCTGTGTGGAGACGTTGTTCGTGATCGTGGTGTTGATAAACCGGACGCTGCCGCCACCCACATTCTCCAGGCCGCCTGCCCGCCCGCCCTGGTTGCCCGACACCGTCGAATTGGTCAGCGCCAGCGTGCCGCCGTTGTAGATGCCTCCACCAAATTCGGTTCTATTGCCTGCTATCGTACTTCCCGCGATAGTCAGCGTGCCGTAGCTGAAGATTCCGCCACCGCCCAGTGTCGCCGTGTTATCGGCAATCGTACTGTTTGCCAGCGTGGCGTTACCACCGGAAAAGTACAATCCACCACCATGATGA
>JAPLNJ010000722.1 GCA_026692885.1 Planctomycetota bacterium
CGACAGCCGCAGAGCGCCGCCCTGGGTACAGTATCGATTTATCCCGGTAGCCCTGAAGGGGCGAAACAAATCGGTTCCTCTCACGCGCATCGTTCGTCAGATGGGCCAAGGCTTGTTTCGCCCCTTCAGGGCTGGCGTTCCTGATACTTCCCTAACCCAGGGCGGCGCTACGCGGCGAACGCCGCTCCGCTCTGCCCTGGACTGTTATGTGGCTGCCCCTATCGGGGCGAAAACTTGAGCTGCTATATGGCTGCCCCTATCAGAGCGAAAACTTGTGTATAAGGACGAGGGGCAAGCCGGGGGCATTCGTTAAATGCCAAAGTAAATGCCAACACCCGAAAAAACCGTTTAGTGCTAGGGAGCCGTCCCGCCCATTGCCGACGTAAGGGGGACTTTCATGAAAGCGTGGCCTGCTGCTTGTTTCGTCGTACTAGGCGTGTATTTCCACGGCCACCTTGCCGTGACGGCCGAGTTACCCAGGCTCAATGCGCAGTTCCGATAGCGGTCGCTTGGGCAACGTGATGCACATTATTGAAAATCTAAATCGTTAAGGGCTTCAAAATCCGGCTCCGGCCTCCGCGTTGCGCCGATTGCCGACTTCGATCTCCAGCCACGCACGGCGTTTGTTTTGCGTGGCCGTGTAGGCCGAGCAGGGGACGAAGCCGGGCATGTCCTCGCGTGGCTTGGCGACTAGGTCGTCGTGCCAACCCTGGATCACCCGCAATGTCGCCCGATAGGCCGGCGCGTCGCGGTTCGTCCAGACGGGCTTGCCGCAGAGTTCCAAGCCTCCGGCGGCCCGGGCGAGCGGGGCCGTCAGGATGCGGCTCTCTTTCGGATGCGTCAGATTGACCGATGGCCGCTTCAACGTCTTTGGCAACTCGAGAACTTGGCACGGCGCGGCCGTCGGCTCCACCGAAAATCCTCGCGGATGACAGCTCCGACAAGCGTTGTCCAAGGCGTTCCAAAGAGGTTTCGGATCGCCGATCACGGCGCGGCCGGAAGCCGTGAACTCGTTGCCCAAGGGCCCAGTGAATGGCCGCGTGACGGCCGTGTTGTCGTAGTAGGGGACGTTCAGGTCGATCCAGGTGATGATCCGGTCGAGGCTTTCGGGGTCGAGCTGGACGCCCTCATGCCCGGCCAAGAGCAGATCGACCAGACGGCTGGCCGCCGCGCCGCGCGAGCGCGGGGCCGGAAGTGCCGCGGAGCCCTGGGGCCCGATCGGTTGGACGAACGGGCGCAGATTCTCGTAGGCCAGACTGAACCAGTTGGTGGCATCGCCGCGCAAATCGAGTCCTTTCTTATCCGCGGCGTTGTGGCACCGCACGCAGTGGCGATCGAGGACCGGCTGCACCTCACGCACAAAACCGAACGCACGGGGCGGACCGTACCACGGGGTGGGATCGACTGGCTCCTGGGCCAACATCATCGCCTTGGCCAAGGGCGGAGGCTCAATCGGCGACTCGTGGCAGCCGATGCACGTGATGCGTTCGCCAGCCATGGCCTCCACCCAACTCCGCATCGACTGGATCGCCCGGCCGCAATCGTCGAGGGGTTGGAAGAAGACTCGCCGCTCGGCCGGGATGCGGAAGGCCGCGGAGCCGTCCGCGTGAACCGGCACCGTGCCCAGGATGCGCTTGACGTGCCACGATCCACCCAACGCGGTCACGGGGCAGGAGTGGCCTCCCGACGATCCCTCTTCCTGACGCAGGCCGCCGGAGCCCGGCGTATCGCGCACGTCAAAGTCGATGATCCGCAGCGACTTGACCGACCCGCGTGGCACGCCCGCCATGCCACCACCGCGATAAACGTCCAGCAGCAGAATCGTAGCGTCGTTACGCCGATAGTCGGTCTGCGGTGGGATCACCAGCGGGCACGCCCGGGCCGCCAGCGGCATCGCTGATAGGCAATCGAGCTTCCCGTCTTCGTACAGAAGAATACGGTTTCCGGAGAAGTCGGCTAGGTACAAGCCGAACCGCTCTGCTCCGGCAGGCCGTCCGGAGACGAGGAACCATCGCTCCGAGAGTGGATAGGGCTCGGTGTAGCGAGTGTTCGGGTCGGGACGTGGGTCGTCGCGGTAGATAGGCCCGATCTTGCGGGGTGGGAACAAGGCCACCACGCCCTGGGCGTCTTCAGTGCCCCGCGAGCGATCCACCAGGCCAATCTCGCCCGTCTGCTCGCTGCCCGAGTGATGGCCGGCCAGCGTGCAGATCACTCGGCTGGAGCCAGGGACAGCCCGGGCGTGGAGCATCGACACGGGCCACCACGAATTGCTACCGTAGAAGGCCGCGGTGCCCGAACCATCGGGGTTTTTCACGAAGAGCTTGTGCGGCCACATCTGACTGCGGTCGTTGTATTCCCAGCGGGTGTAGATTAAGCGGCCGTCGTGGAGCACCGAGGGGTGCCAGTCGTGGATGTGATTGGCGGAGATTCCGCGCAGACGACGGCCGTCTGCGTCCATGGCGAAGAGCGTCGTCACCGGCTCGACGTCGACGCAATCGACGAATCGCACGTAACGCGTGGAGGTAAACACGATCCCGCCGCTGGGCAGGTAGCACGGCTCGACGTCGTGCCAACCGGGGCCGCGCAGGGGCGGCTCTGGTCCGGCAAACGGCGGGCTCGTGGTCAGTTGGCGCAGGCCGCTCCCGTCCGTGTTGATCTCCCACAGATGGAAGTGGTTGTCGTTGCGCTGATCGCAGGCGTAGGCGAACACGATACGCCGGCCGTCGAACGAGACGTCCGGATCGCGCACGCAACCGGTCTCGGTACGCAGCAGCGTTCGCACGGGCCCTCCGTCGCGCACCGACTCCAGCACGCACAGCTCGGCCGGCGAGCGATTGACGTAGCTGGTGTAGCCGAAGAACCCGTCGTGGCCGCCGAAGTTGGGACGCTTGACCAGGACCAATCGCAGCGAGTCCAAGAGTGGATTCGCCAGCAGCGCCTCGGTGGCCAGGCTTTCCAAGGACCGGTCGCCTGGATTAACGCCGGACTTCTTCAGGGCCTCCAATCGCTCGAGGTCCGCGCGGCCGTTGGGGTATTTGGACCCGTACGTGGCGATCAGGTCCGCGAGGGCCGACTGGAGCGAATCGACCGTGCCGGACCAGCGAACCCGGGCCATCGGCCCTTGGGCCGGAGTCGCCGGCGTTGCGGACCTGGCTGGCGTGCCCGAGAGGGCGACCGCGAAGGCCAAAATCGCTGCGTCAAGAGCAGGCCGGAATGTGCGTCGTGGCATGGCTACCTCCCGTGGTGCTGACGCCAAGTTTCAAATTCTTTACCGGATTGTATCCGGTACTGAGGGGGAAAGCAGCGGCTTCTGTCAGCGGCGCGGTGGCATCGCCTTCTCACACGTATTCAGTGTCGCCACGGGCTCGAATTTTGGTGAATACCCAACGGGAGCCGGTTCCGGGGTGCTCACCCAACTTGACCGACGTTTCCTTTCCATCGAGGTCGTAACCAAGTGTCCGGTGAGTACCAAGTTCTTCAAGCGTCGAGCCCCGGATTTCAAATCGCGTCACCGAGGCCGTCTTGCCGTCCGGCCCCAGTCTTTGAAATTGCGCATTTGCATGGTCCCCACCGACCCCGTGAGACTGCTGAAAAAGTCGTGAGGTAAGCTTCCAGCTTGCCGAATGTGCAGTTCAGGAAATCTTGATTCCACTTCTGTTCCGCCCGCAGACATGGGTCAGTCCTTCAAATTTCAGTTTTTGCGGCCTCTGGGCAACTAGGGTGGAGAGTCTCGCCACCGCAAAAACTGAAATTTGAACGACTGACCCCGGCCAATGTTTCCGCCCAGTTTTGCGCGGCCCAGCACTGGGGACTTGCCGCGGACTTGGCCCCGCAGCTCAATCGCTCAACATGAGCCCGAGCAAGGCCGAGGCCGTATTTATCGTCAGGGCCACCAGTCCCGCCCGGGTTGCCGAAAGCCGCAACAGACGGGCCAGCATCCCCCATTCGGCGAGAAATACAACGGCTTCGAGCACCAGCAACAACGGCCAGGTCAACGGCAGCACTTTCGTGCAGAAGACGACCCATAGGAAGGCGTGAAGAGCCGGATGCGTCACGATGTTGACCAGCAACACCGCCGACAATTCGGGCGCCCGCCAGAATCCCAGCATCACCGCCACGCCTAGTTCGATGGCGATGGTGCTCGCAAACGCCGGCAGATATTCGTGCAACAGATAATCAATCAGATAATCATTCATGGACATCGGCAAAACGGGCAGGCCAGCGCTGGAATGCCAATCGCAGTCCGATATACAGCGCGATGGCCGCCACGGACATCGTCGCAAACACGATCCAAGGACGGCCGAAGACATCTGCTTCTTCAACCGGAAGCGTTACCGGCAACGTGCCGATCTCCAGCGCCAGGCAGGTGAGACCGAACGCGAATGCCGGCCGCCCGGGCAACAGGTTGGCGATCGCCGCCAGGGTGACCGGCATGCTGAGGTTGACCAGAAACGTGCCGGTCAGGCCGGCTCCTGCGTTGGCCGCGCCGAACGCCAGCAGCGGCGTGGCGACGGCCAACGCGCCGATCGCCACCCGGCCCCAGCCAAGCCAGTCCGCCAGCACGCCGCCCAACGCCTTGCCGATCACCACCAACACCACCAACCCAAACGCCAACGAAAATTCGTCCTTCCACGGCAGTTCCACTCCAGATCCGACCAGCGAACGTATGCCGATGCAAGCCAGTATCAGGACCACCGGAATCGACACAGGGAATGAAACAGCCTCTGGTTCCTTCACGGGCGGCGGGATACGCGGCGGCGGGATCATCACCAGGCAGGCGCAAATCAGCGTCAGCGCCAACACAAACGGCCACGCCATAAAACTGCCGGCAAGGCCGAGATACGTCCCGGCGAAGACGCCCACGGCGCCGGGTGCGACGAAGAAGCCCGGGGCCGTCGCGCGGCCCGGCGTGAGATTGAGGCAGATGCTGCCGGCGCCCAGATGAAAGACCCCGTTCCCGACCCCTGCCAGACACACGGCAACCCGCGGCCACCCCTCGTTGCCGGCCGTAGCCGCTGCCACCAGCAGGCACCCCACAAAGGCGGCGGCGCGCGGTCGTTGCGACCAATCCACGATCAAGCCGAGGATCGGCTGGACGCCGAACGCCAGCAGGTTGTAGAGCAGCAACAGCCAGCCGGCTTCCGCTGTTTCAATGACCCCGCCTTGCCAGATCGAGAACAGAACGCCGATACTGATGGTGTCCACGATCGCATGGGACAGGCCATACAACGACAGCTGGATCGCGTCCTTGCCTCTCAAGGTATGGATCACGGCTTGGCCGGTGACGTTCCGTTATCATGCTTGGCGCTGGGCGCAATATCTGGGGCGATCTCTTTGGCCTTGGTTGACGGCACTTCCTTCATGTCCTTGATACTCCTGACCAGGATGCTCGTTTTCCCGCCCCGTTTGGTCTCCTGGGCCATGACCGTTACGATCACATTCTTGCCCACAAACTTCTCGACATCCAATGTCGCCGGGGCGGACAGCCTGCTTGCCGTCCCTAAGGACACCTCACCCGCATCGGCCGTCTGAAGTTTGAGCTGGCTCTTCACTTCGGTGCCGTCAGCCCTCTTCATGAACGTCCATGCCAACTTGCCGGTCAGCGTCTTTTCGGCTGGCGGACCCTTCGGTCTCGACCCTGTGTCCGCCCGGATCACGGCTGCCGTCAGCAGCAACAGAGCCATAGTTGTCGTGAGTCTCGTCTTGTTCATGATCCTTCTCTCCTGTTTCCCGGAACTTGCGTCACGTTCTTTGCTGTTCCCAGTTGAACTGCCCGAACCGTCGTTCCAGAGACTTCTGTCGACCATTTCATTTTATGAACGATGTACACATCCCGTCAATCAGACGCTACCCGCCGACCCTCACCGCTGACGCGGCCGAGTGCTGGGACCGCCCGGTAACGCTGGTCATCAGCCGCTTCCGGCTGCGCCCACGCTTTCCACTCGCTAAGTGGCTGTAAAGAAATAACCTGGCAGATCGGTGGTAGGACGGATTGGCACTTCGGCCCCGAAACATCGGGCCGAAGTGCCAATCCGTCCTACGGTCAAACTACGGACTTGTTCTTTTCCAGCCGCTAAGCGTCTTACGGCACCTGCGGCGCGCGCTGCGCGGGGGCAGGCTGGACGGACGAGACCCAGGCGGGCCGCGGTGGTGTGCGGTCGCTGAAGATCATCGCCGAGAACTGCTCATCGGTCAGCCGGTCCCCGACCGGCTGCGTGAATTCGTAATAGGTATACAGCGGACCAACGTAGGCCATCACGTCCGCGCCGTTGTCAATCGCAATCACTCCCAACGTCGCGTGACCGACCCCAACTTCCAATACCCGCCCGCCATTGTTGGTATCGGTATGTACGTCGGCCACCGTCGGCACGAACCGGTCGATATTGTTCGCCGGGTTAGGATAGAACAGATCGCAGTACCAACCCGTGTAGAAGGTCTTCGTCACACCCGTTCCTTTGCCACAGACCTCCTTCGTCTCCGTGCGAATGTGGACGGTTTCTTTCAGGAACGCTTCCTCGGCACTCGTGAACGCCTCGCCCCGCAGCTCTTTCGCAGCCAAAGTTTCCAGGCTCGACAGAAGCTGTGACGTGCGCTGCCAGAAGACATGCCGGCGAGGTTCGCCGTTGCCGTCGGACAGCCCCCGAATCTCGCCGTGGACGTCTCCGACCCGTTCCGCGAATCGGCGGAGCTGAGCATAGAACTCCGGGTAGGGTTCGACGTAGCCCGCGGGGTAATCGCATTCCATCTTCCGCGTCGTGTACGACTGCCGCAGGTTTGCGTACAAAATCCCGATGTCGTGCCGCAGTTCCGCCCACGAGGCCAACTGCGTCTGCAACTGTTTCTTTCGCCACGCCGGTGAACGCATGACCTGCGGGAAGTACTTGCCCTGGTCTGATCCCTCCGGCGGCGAGTGCAGCGTTCGCAGCGTCGACAGCCATTGATCGTACAGGGAACGGGTGCTGCTCATCTCGCGGAGGTGCTCATTTACGGCCTGCGTCGCGGCAGCGAGTTGCGGGTGATAAGCGAAGCGGGCCAGTTCGTCGGCGAGCAATTCGCGGGCATCCCGGTTGCCGAGCGCCGCCATCACGTCGAGGCCGTGAGGCAGGCTGCGATAGACGTCGTCGCGCCGCGGAACGGAGTCGTAGACCACGTGCGACATGACATAGCTGTCCACGGCGAACACCTGGCCCAGCACCTGGAACATGGCGGGCGGTTCGATCGGCGTGCCGAATCTCCCGTCGAAGAGAACTTGCGAGCGGATTCGCCGCCGGCCGAACGTCGCCTGCTCGACGGCCGCGCGCAACTTGCCTTCCGCCGCCTCCGTCAGGTCAGCCAGCGTGCGCACGCCGGCCTCGTCCATCAGTCGCCGCAACTCGCGCGGCAGCAAGTTGTCGCCAGCCGCCCCGATCAACAGGTCGATCGCCCGCTCAATTTTTCCCAGCTGCTCCAGCCGGCCGACGGCACTCACGACATCGACGAACAACAGCGCGTTCCGCAGTTCCCGCAGGCCGTTGGACACCAGGCCGCTATCGGGATGCGGAGGCGAGAGATACCATGCCGTATCGGCCGCGCCCAGCCACATGACACAGCGGTAGTAGTTCTGAAGTCGCGACGATTTTGTGTAGTGGCCGCGCGGCTTGTAACGCGAAAAGTCCATGGCGCGCTGACCGCCGAAGATGGCGGTTTTCTCACCGAGCAGTGGATCCTGCATGTGGAGCGAGGCCACGAGTCGCAGCAACTCGGCGACCTCCGTGTCTTGCCCGGCGACCGAGGGTATCGCTTGGCCGGCCAGCAGCGACCGAGCTACCGCGATGAACAACTCGACGTCCCGGACATTCTGGTCCCATGGCCCAGCGGCCGGCCGGCGGCCCAACTCGGCATGCACGGCGCCGAGCACCTCTTCGAGTCGCGCAGAGAGCAAGCCTTCCTCCAGTTCGGCGAGCATATTATCGAACGAACGATGCACGATGTGCAGGATCGAGTCGGTCGTGATCAGCACCGGTAGATCGCGCCCATAGATGTGCCGGTAGGCGGTGCCGAAATTGTAGTCCCGCGCCTGATCGACCGACACAAAGCCTTGCCGACGGAACAGCTCCCACTCGGCGTCCGTTAGGGCCAGTTGTCCGCGAATGCGGTCCAGGTACTTGGCCTGCAGCGGATCAAAGGTAAGCGACGTCGCCTGGGGCTCGCCCGCGGGGGGTGGTTTGTCCTCCGCCCGCGTCTGCGGACAACTCAACGCGATGTAACACAGCACCGTCCCCGCGGCAATCTGCATGGGTCTCACAGCACACCTCCCAGGATTCATGTTGGACATGGTTCCGCGGAAAGCCGCAGCCATGCGGTGGCTGCTACAAGCCTCCCAGAGATAAGGCCCATTGCCCGGCGGATGCCGACAGAGGTTGGCGGATTTCTCGCCCCGGCGGAAAGATTCTTCAGACGCGTCGTGGCAGCGCTCAACATTAGGATTCAACGTCCACAGCTTGGTGTTTCGCGGCTTCGACATCCTCGGCACACGCTGGCCAACGATGCTGGGGAGCGAGGCGATAGTTGATCGTGAACCACGTGAAACCCGCTTTGCTGAGCGGTTCGAACAGCGGCTTGATGTATACCGCACGCGGTTGGCGGTGACACGTAGCTGAACTCGCAAGAGTTCAGGGAATTGTCGTGAATCCCTGAACTCTTGCGAGTTCAGCTACGTCGGAAATTGTGCCATCCTCAACCGCGTGCGGTATAGCTCTGCTTGTCCCCCTTCGTGAAGCCACCGCCATGCACCAGGATGCATGTCGGGAGATCCAGGAAGCACAGACGGCCTATTCTGGTTCTACCGCATCCATCCGAAGGATTCCGTGGCCGCGAAAGACCGTCCCGTAACGGCGCTGCACGGCCAGGTTGCCGATCTGTAGCAACGCTCACGAAATACCTTCCTCATTCCAATAAGCCAGCCGTTAATCGCTGGCCGAAGGTTCCGGTTCTGCGAGTTGGATGCCACGGGCTCGCCCCGTGGAGGCTCACGTTTCTCGCTACACCAGGCGGCCTAACACGCCCCTTCCTCCCCCGCCTCGCCCGCGGCGGCTTCGCCGCCGCGGGCGAGGCGGGGGAGGCGGGAGTGGGCTCCGCGGGTGGGGAGCAAGAAACGGAAGTATCCCCCGGGCAAGCCCTCGTCGTTATACACATCTCGATGATCGGGGCTTGGTAGCAGTGCTAGCCTCTTCGCAACCTGTTGGCCATATGGAGTTTACGAACTTAGTGTACATGCGTATATTTTTTTACGCAAACGTCTGGCACGCAAGGACTTGCGACTTGTGTATAACGACGAGGGGCAAGCCGGGGGGCATTCACCAGTTGCGGCCGTTATTCGCGACACCCCCAGAACAAACGGGGAAGTTATTTCGTGGGCGTTGCTGCGGCTCTTCGCCCCATCGGCCTGCAGGCCGATCATGCCGCGGAGGATTGGCAGATCGTGCCTGGCACCTGGATTTTCAAGGCCGGGACCAGGACCGCATGTTGGCAGAAAAGTCCTTCACCACGGTTAACCTGATGGCGCGCCCCGGTGACCTTGCTGCCCCTGCTCCGGCCAGCAAATCCGTCGTGCAGCCCGAACATCGCCGAAAATCTGCGCCGGTATTGGATTCCCGTTTGGAAGTGGGTAGAATCGGCGTTCGCGATTGAATGGCTGAATTCGGTGAGCGGACAGGCGACTTGCGGTCCGTGGTGGCTGTGCCAATAACTGGCCAAAGGCACGGCTTTCCGGCGTTTTGATTTGTGCCATGAGTTTTTGGCACTAACGGATCAAGAGATAGCCCGTGTCGGCAGTATGCCGAGGGGCTGAGGCGGAAAAGGAAGGATTGCGGAACGGCTGGTTTCGCCGCGTCTACGCAACGTCAGTATGTCGGACCGACGCGCACGCCCACGCACAGGACGACGGCGTGTAGGCTCTGGCGAGCTGTCGTCAGAATGATGGCGCGACGAGTCCGCAGCTCCGAACCCCTAAGTGCTCAGGTGGATGTGACCTGAGCGCGCAACCAAGATGCGTCTGGGCCCGCAGGTGGGGGCGACCGACGCGCGCAGCGAAGAGATGTTTCGATGCCACGACAGATTTGACCGCGGTGCGCTGACTGGGCACCGGTCTGTGGGGTGGGCGAAGGAATGAAATCGTTGCCGATTACGAGTGAGCGTCGGTAGACGCACGCCGCTTCGCGAGCCATGCCGACCAATTTCGAATCGCGTGCACTCTCAATCGCCAGTGGCCAAACATGATGGCCAACTTAGCAAGAGCTGAAATACCCAACAGTGTGACGCGGAACGGAAACACATACGGCGACGATGGCAAGCCGCCCTGGTCAGCATACCGCATCGCCGCGTCGGAAGTCAGCGCCAGGGCCTGAGACGGTGACGCGTCGGCTGTCAGAAAACTCGGCAGTCCGTCGTCTGAGTCTGCCGCGAAGTCCAAGACATCGTCGATGATCTGGCAGAGCATCACGATTCGGTACAGCGTTTCGAGGTCTTCATCGCGGTATGTCGCCTGGATGCCGTCCTCGATCGTCAAGTTCTCCAGAGCCGTCGCGGCGATCATTCCCAGCGACAGTCGGATGACTGATTCCCGATATGCTTGAGCCTTCCTATGCTGCCGAGTGTCGCCACCGGGCGAAGGACGTCGGTTCTCAAGGTCGCGCAACCGGCTCACGTATTCGTTTACCGCCACGCTGGTTCGAGATCTATCGAGTAGCCGCCGGGTTGCCCGGTATTCCTGACGTGAAACACGTTTGCCGTCGAAGAAGTCATTCGCGCAGGCGCCGAAATCGAGTAGCGACGCCAGGGTCTGCAACGTGTCTGCTGACAGCCGCCGCGAATTCCGTAGTACGTGGACGGTGTCGAATGCCATCAGGCACAGGACGCGCAGCGGAGTCTTCGGTCGGCTGGAAACGAACAACGGCAGCCCGCGCAAGAAGCTGATCATGGCGGCCAGGCTCGCCGCGAGGCGGCCGGGCCGAGGCTCGGTCTTTTCAAGGTCGCATTTGATCAGAGAAGCCATCGGTCCGTCCTTTCCTCTCAATGCGCGTCAGACGTAGCACAGAACGACTTCGCGAGGACACCGCCAGCGAATCGGCACAAGATCGCTGACGCCGCGGCTCACGACCAGACGCGTTGGGCCGAATTGATGGCTCAAGTAGTTGTACGGGTAGAAAACTGCTCCCGGAAACAAGCGGTCGCGGAACTGGAACGCAACGAACTGGCAGCCATGCAGGTGCCCGGCGAGAACGAGGTCATAACCGACGCGCCGCTTCGTCTTCCAGATCCGCGGATTGTGCGCGCAGAGCACTCGAACGTCACCGGTTGGCTGGGCAGCAAAGTCGGGACCGAACACCGAAATCACGCGAGAACCGTGCCAGACGTCGCCGCCGCCGTCATGAATCCATGCCCCGCCACCGTTCACAACCGCGTCGCGTACTCGGCTGGTGCCGACGCGGTTGTCGTGGTTTCCACCGACCGCGAGCACCGGCCCGAATCTGCCAAGCTGTTCGACCATCGCTCGCAGGCTACCCAGTTCGGATGAGCTATCAACCAAATCGCCTCCGAGGAGCACGGCATTCGCGTCGCAGCGGCGCACGGCGTCAACCACCTGTGTCGCGAGGTGGCCGGATCTGCCGCCATGCAGGTGGATATCGCTGACGTACATCAAACGGCACGCGCTGGGACACGACGAAAGCCGCTCCTCACGAACATGCAACGGCGCGTGAAATCCGATTTCCAGCCTACCGGCCAGCATAGCCTCTTCTCCTAGCAGACACGCTGCGATACGGTTGCCTCGCAACCGAACTGTGTTGCGTCTGGGACCAGTTGACGGATCGTTTCCCGGAGAATCCGTAGTCGTGGCGCGATTTCACCATCCGGCCGGCAGTTTGTTCGCGTATGCCACAGAATCTTCGCGAAACCGCGCGGGACAGCCAGTTGCCCCACCAGTTCGTTCAGCAGATGTGCCTCGCCGTACTCTTTGAGAAACGCCGTGGCCAGCGGACGCCATGCCTCACCCGGTACGGCGATCAGTTCCAGCAGGAGCACATTCAGGTCGTCGGCGTGCCGACGGTTTTCGTCGATCCCAAGCTTGTGGCGCGTGTCGAAGTCAATCAAGAACGCACAGTCCGTTTCGCCGTCGTACAGAATGTTGTCGAGATGCAGATCCCCGTGAGACCAACCGGCGCGGAAGAAACAGCACTGCATGCGGTGAGCCCGCCGCAGCTCCCGTGCCGCTGCGACGAACGCATCGAGGCACGAGCCGCTCTGTTGCAGCAGTCGTCGCAGACTCGTGCCGGGCATCGCCGGCACCCACACGCAAGGACCCGGGTCCGCGGGCACTTGGGGGCGGTCGGCATACAGCAGCCCGATGCAGTGTTGCTCCCACGCCACCCATGCACGCGTCCGGACAAACATCTGGACGCCGCTCTGTGCAATCGCGAGAAATCCATTTCCGGCCACGATCACCACACTGCCACAACAACGGCGTCGCTTGATGATCACAGGCACGCCGTCGCGGTCACACCGCTCGACACGATTCACACGAATACGCGACATGAGCCAGGCAATCAACCGTAGCAGCAGTTCGATCATGAAAGGGTGTTTTGCCGTTTCCGTTTCCGAACTGAGAAGCCGGTGTACTTGACCGTACAAAGTAACATCGCTAATCCCGACGGGAAAGGCCCGAACAGGGCCGATGACGTGGTTTGCCAAGGAGAACGACAGAAGCCTTTTGCCATGCCGAGAGGCTCACCGTAGCGATTTCTAGCGGTTCCGAAGCTTGCGCGAGTAGGTCTGGCAGACCCAAGCACGTTGCGGTGTGTCGCGAATCGGATTCGCGGGGTCCGCTGGAGTCCATCGGGGCGCGCTGTCAAAACGATTACGATCACGATCTGGCTTGCGTGTGATTGACGCTTAGGGGGTATTTCGACTGACGCACGGCCCCAACCAACGTATGGCCGAGGCGAGACACGCCGAAAAACGACCGTTAAGGGCACGGCCTTGACTGGGCACGTTCTTTGGCTAACTCGATTCGATCAGCTCCCGCCGGAGCCGTGAAGTGTGGGCTGCTCGCGCGCCTCGGTCACATCGACCAACGCAGCCACCGGCTTCCCGTCACTGCCATGCGTAAGGCGAGCGGCAGGAAATAACTTACCCGCAGGTTGGCCTTCCCGGGCCAATCGGGACGGTCTTGGAAGACCATCCGACATTGAGTTGGGTAAACTATTTCCCGCCGCTCGCATAACGGGCGAGCTGTATCAAGGCGGGCGAACGACTTCGTGGGCCTGCTCTACGCCGCCGCGTCCTACTCCGGGGAATCTGGCGCCCCTGGCCTCTCGACGCCGGTGATGTTGTTCGGATCGACGTCGAATTCTGGCCACACGATCTCGCCGCGCCGCTGGGCATCAAGGCCCTTGTAGTCGGTGAACTCGTTGGAGTTCCGATCCAGCCACATGATAATCGAGCGGACGTCCTCGGCGGTGAACTTGCCGTCGTGGAGTGCTTTCTGGTGGGCCTCGTTCAACAGCGTCTTGCCCAGGCGGGAGAACATGGCACCGAACTTGCCCGGCTTGACTCGCGAGCCCCCGTGCAGCGGCGTCTGATAGCCGTGCCCAAGGTAGAAGACGTACGGGTCGAGACTCCCGTAGTCCAGCTTCGTGGGGCCGTGGTCTTTCTCCTGCTGATGGCAGGGTACGCACTTGCTCTCGAAGATCGGCCGCACATTGCGGTGGAAGCTGAACATCACATGCTTCTCGACTTCCGGCTTCAGTTCGGAAGGGCCACGCCGCAGAGCTTCCGGCCGCGAACCGGCCCAGGGAGCTCCCCACTTGTCTTCGTGGCAGCCCACACACGACAGCTGCTCGCCGGGATGCACGTAGGTGACCGACCGCATCGACTGCACGGCCATGCCGGTCTTGTCCAGAAGCTGAAAGTAGATGGCCTTGCCGACGGGTGCCTGGAAGTAGACGCTGCCGTCCTTCTCGACCGGCACCACTCCCAAGGGAATTCGAGCCAGGCTCTGATCGCCGAAGCCAATCCGCGGGTTGTTGGCCGACGGCGTCGACTTGGGGAGCACCTGCACGACCCGCAGTTGCTTGATCTCCGTGCCCTCGGGCAGCTTGCCGAACTCGTCGGCCAGGTAGACGTTCATCACGCTGATCGTGGCTCTCGGCACGCCGGGCTTCTGCCGCTCTCCCTGATAGGTTCCGGTGGTGATCACGGGCGGCGTCGGTCGGGCTCGCAGCGGAGTCGGGTCGAGCACCCGCAGGCCGTTGGTGGTCTTGCAGATCAGTTCGCGGTTGCCCAGTTCATCGAGCACATAGGCGCCATCCCGGTAGTTGCAAAGGTAGAAACTCTCGCTCAGCGGCCAGACCGTTCCGTAGGCCATGTCCGACCACTCGCGGGTGCCGGTTTCGGACTCGGGAAACCGCACGTCGGGCGTGACGCGTTTGACCTGCGACATCTTGTGATCATCGAGTACGCGGATATCGATTAAGACCAGCGAACCGAAGGCCTGGCCGTGGTGGGGGCCGGCGGTCGCCAGGTACTTGTTCGACCCGGGGATCGAACGGCAGTTGAACTCCGCCCAGGGCCGCCAATTGATCGACCCCGGCCCGACCTGTTCGACCGTGGTCAGCGGCAACGCATAGTTGGCATGATACGATCGCGGGTTGCGTCCGTCGGGGAAGCAGTGCCACATGTGATGGGCCGAGCTATGATCGCGGTCGACGTAGTCCCAGCGGGTATAGACCAGCATGCCGTCGTTATCGACGCTGGGCTGAAACTCGTTCGTCTCGTGGAAGTCGATGGAGTACAGGTCACTGCCGTCGGGTTTCATCGAAAACATCGTATAGGCCGGCACCGGACGGCCATGGCAGCGGCCGAATCCATAGCGGCGAGTCGACATGAACACGATCCGGCCGCCGGGCAGCCAGCAGGGATCGAAATCATCGTAGTCGCCGTCGGTCAGTCGCGTCAGCCCAGAACCGTCGACGTTCACCTTGAAGATGTTGAAACGGTTCTCGGGCTTCCACTTCTGGGTTCCCCCGCAACTCCAGCCGAAGACGATCGTCTGGCCATCCCACGAGAGGTCGGGCGAGATGAACGTGCCTGCGCTCATGGGCAGGCCCGCATTCGAGCCGCTGGGGACTTGGAGGCCCTCGACCACGTTGATCAGCTGCGGATGATTCGACTTGAAGTCCTGGATGATGAACAGGCCACCGCCCTGGCGACCGTTGTGCCCGTAGTATTGATCGCAGAAATGGTCGCCGTCATACTCCGATTTGCCCCCGGCACCATCATTCACAACACCCCGCGCGACGAACACTATTTTGTCGAAGCCCAACAGCGGATTGGCGAAGACCACCTGCCGCGCGGCGCGACGCAGAGCGAGATAGATTTGGAGGTTTTCCGGCGAACCGCTGCGGGCGCCCTGGCCGGTGGCTGTGTCGGCCTTGACTTGGGCCATCTGCTTCTCAAGTGCCTGCACGTTCGGCGCGCCGGGCAGGTCCTTGAGCTTCGCAACCAGGGCCTCAATGCGCCGCAGGCCGACGTCGAGCGGAGTCTTGTCCGTGTCGAGAATTGTCGCCTGCGCGTTGAGAACTTGCTCGGGTGGAAAGCGGTGTCTGCCGTGACCAGCGATCTGGTCCTTGATCTGTAGGTACTGCGTCTTCCAATCTTCTTCGACCACGTCCGGCCGACCACCGACTACGTTCATCGGTGCCGCCTGGGCGTGTGTGCAGAGCAGCAACACCAGCAACAGCGTCGAGTTTCGCGTGTGTAGTCCCATTCTGTTGTTCCGTTGTAAGCAGTAGTTTCCAGTACTTCGTGGTTCCGGATGGGGCATTCCTTCCGGCGGAACATGCGAGTGTTGCCGGACCACTACTTCGACTGTCTTAGTTTCGAAAACGACCCCGTCCAACGCCTGGACGGTGAGAGAAGTCTTGTAAGCGAGATCGCGACCGAGGCTTTGATCATAAGGTTGCGCATGGCTGTTGGTGCTGGCAACGGGCCGGGTGGCTGGCGGCTGAGCCTAAGCGAAGCCCCAGTACCCGGTTTCT